>JAQBNY010000198.1 GCA_028288315.1 Mucilaginibacter sp. | reverse complement strand
TTATACCTTTCGGTAACGGATTTGTTTAACTATTTAGAAATTAAAAATGACCATTCACCAGAATTTGATTCCGTTACAGGTTTCTTTCTGAATTCAAATAACAATTATTTAATTGACTACAAAGCCCTCCGAATTGTTTTAAATGGTAAAACCTACCTTTTAAACGCTGATGATATGGTGCAGACCCAGATGGGTTTATATCTTAGATCAACCATTTTTGGAAAGATTTTCGGGTTAGATTGCATATTTAATTTCCGAAGTTTGTCGGTTGATCTCCATACTAAATTAGAGCTTCCTGCTATCCGTATAAAACGCCAGCAGCTTTTACGCCAGAATATCAGCAAGCTTAAACAGGAAATTACCCCGGATACAATTATTCAGAATAAATATCCGGCATTTAATTTTGGTACAGCTGATTGGACAATAACCACTACCCATCAGAAACAGGAAGCTGCTAACACAATGCTAAACCTGCGGGTAGGTGCAATAGTTGCCGGTGGAGAAACAGACGTCACCATTAATTACAATTACAAAGAAAAAATTAATTTAAAACAACAAAATTACCTTTGGCGGTATGTGAATAATGATAACGAAACTGTCCGTCAGGTGATTGTGGGTAAAATTCCTTTGCAATCTACAGCTTCTTTAATTACACCAGTGGTAGGTGTTCAGATTACTAATGCCCAAACTACTTTCAGAAGATCGTTTGGCACCTATACGCTCTCTGACTTTACCGAACCGGCCTGGGTGGTGGAACTATACATAAATAATATATTAGTGGAGTATACTAAAGCCGATGCTTCAGGTTTTTATACATTTCAGGTACCCATGGTATATGGTAATTCAACGTTGCAACTTAGGTTTTTTGGTCCGGGAGGAGAAGAACGTACTAAGGAAGAAAATATTTTCGTGCCATCAACCTTCCTTCCCAAAAACGAATTTGAATACACCATGAGTGCTGGTGTGCTGGAAGATAATAAGCAAAGCAGGTTCTCACGTGTGGATATGAAATATGGACTTAGCTCTATTTTAACAATTGGCAGTGGTATTGAATATTTATCATCCGTAAGTTCAGGAACTGCCATGCCGTTTATTAATGCCTTTTTCAAGCCGGCTGCTAACCTAATTTTGTCTGCTGATTATACATATGATGTTCGGGCAAAGGCAATAATGAGTTACCGCCTGCCTTCTGATTTGACGTTTGAATTAGATTATATTAAATATAAAGAAGGCCAACAGGCCATCAATTTAAACCTCATTGAAGAACGTAAAGCCATAATATCACAACAATTTAAAACTAATACTTCCTCTATATATACAAGGTTAACAATTGATAATATGGTGTATCCAAACAGTAAACAAACAATTGCTGATTTATTATTATCCGGAACCTGGAAAGGTATAGGTAGCAACTTAACTACTTACGCGCAGTTTATGAATTCTGCTTATCTTAATATTTACAGCAATTTAGCTTTGGCTTTGAGGCTTCCAGGAAAAATATCATTTAGGCCGCAGATGCAATACGGATATAGCAACAAAAGTATTAATAGCGTTAAAATAGAATCAGAAAAACAATTATTCGGAAACGGATATTTCAATATAACGTATGAAAATAACTTTATCACACATATACCTAGTTTTAGTTTAGGATTACGTTTTGATCTTTCATTTGTGAGGGCGTCATTCTCAGCCCGGCAAGCTAACAATAATGTAATTTATTCCCAAACCCTCGCAGGTGGTATTATTTATGATGGTAAAACCAATTATTTAAACTTCAATAATCGGAACAATGTGGGACGTGGTGGGCTTGAAATTTACCCGTATTTAGATTTAAATGCAAACAATCAGCGAGATCCGGGCGAACCTAAAATAAAAGGACTTGAACTTAAGATAAACGGTGGTCGGGTACAAAGCAATGTCAGGGATACCACCATTCAAGTATTTGATCTTATACCATATACGAGCTATTTGATTGAACTAAATCCTAATAGTTTTGACAACATTGCATGGCAGCTGAAAAAAAGTATGTTTAAAGTTACTATTGATCCTAATAAAGTGAAGCTGCTTGAAATACCCGTTAAGGTAAGCGGAGAAGCTTCAGGAATGGTTTATGGATGTTCTCGTGACTCAATCGGACAGGATCGAATTGTTATTGATTTTTACCAGGGTTCCAGACTTGTTGGAAAAACTATTACAGAAAGTGATGGTAACTTTAGTTTTCTCGGTCTTCTTCCAGGAACCTATACCGCATGTGTTGACCCGGAACAATTAAACAAATTAAAAATGAGAGCATTTCCATCATCAGCATCCTTTAAGGTTAAAGTAAAAACAGATGGGGATGTTGTAAGTAACATTAATTTTAAGCTGAACCGATTGGTCGACAAAATGTGACAAAGGTAATAGGTAAGTGAAACTAAGCTTGTCAAAACAGTATCACTTTAATCTTATCGGGATGCAATTAGCAGTATTTAAAGAGCGAAAAAAAGCTAAAGGCTGTTAATATCGCTATATTTGTACCGCAATGAACGATGACTTGTACAGGCGGATATTAGAACGGCCGGTTAACGGCAATACAATCCCTTCGAACGAAACGATAGCGGGCTGGGCGCTGGATGTGATCAACCTATTGTTTCCCGAACACGCCAGAAACACATTTACTACGGCCACCGAATTAAAGCAAGAAGCTTCCCGGCTCAATTTGCAATTGACACGCATCATTATAGCAAGTACGCATAATACAGAACATGGTAGCAGGCAGGTGGCAGATGAGTTCTTCGCAAACCTGGCGACCGTTTATGAAGTGTTGCTTACGGATATAAAGGCTATCTTTGAAGGTGACCCGGCGGCTCAAAGCGAATACGAAGTAATACGAACTTATCCCGGGTTTTATGCAATATGTTTTTACAGGATTGCACACCTGCTTTGTAAATTGAAGGTACCATTGATTCCCCGAATATTAACTGAGCACGCACATTCGAAAACAGGTATCGATATACACCCTGCAGCACGCATCGGCGAATATTTCCACATTGATCATGGTACAGGTATTGTAATAGGAGAAACCTGTACAATTGGGAACAAAGTTAAATTGTACCAGGGAGTAACTTTGGGTGCTTTAAGCGTGCGTAAGGAGTTGGCGGGCCTTAAACGGCATCCCACGGTCGAAAACCGGGTTGTGATCTATTCAGGTGCTACCATTCTTGGTGGGGATACCGTCATCGGGCACGATAGTGTAATAGGTGGTAATGTGTGGCTGACGGAAAGTATCGCACCTTTTTCCGCTGTATACCACAATCCGGTGGTTACAGTGCGCACTGTAACAGAAAATATTTAAAATAAAATTATGGCAGCCATTATTGATCTGATCGGCAACACGCCTCTGGCAGAGATAACAAAACTTAATCCAAACCCTAATGTAAAGTTGTTTGCTAAACTGGAGGGCAACAATCCGGGGGGGAGCGTTAAAGATAGGGCTTCGCTCAATATGATACGGAGCGCTATAGAGCGTGGCGAGATCAAAGAAGGTACGCGACTGGTTGAAGCTACTAGCGGTAACACGGGTATTGCTTTAGCCATGATTGCCGGATTATATAACCTGGAGATTGAGCTTGTGATGCCGGCAAATTCAACAAGGGAACGTACACTTACTATGGAAGCTTTCGGAGCGAAAGTAACGCTGCTGGAAAATATTGAGGTGTGCCGCGATTATGCCGAAGAGAAGGGTGCCTCAAAAGGTTATTTTCTGCTTAACCAATTTGCCAATAGGGATAACTATATGGCACATTATAAAACGACAGGGCCTGAGATATGGCGGGATACAAATGGTGGCATTACCCACTTTGTGAGCGCTATGGGTACTACAGGTACCATTATGGGCTGTTCCCGGTTTCTGAAGGAAAAAGATCCCGCTATACAGATTGTGGGTTGCCAGCCTACCGAAGATTCGTCCATACCTGGTATTCGCCGCTGGCCGGCGGCATATCTTCCTAAGATATTTGAACCTGAACGTGTAGACCGTACAATGGATATTTCTGAAGAAGAGGCCACCTTGATGGCCCGGAAACTGGCCAGGGTAGAAGGTATCTTTGCCGGCATGAGCACAGGAGGGGCCTGCGCGGCGGCAATAAAGCTTGCGACAGAGCTAACTACAGGCACAATCGTGTTTATTTCCTGTGACCGCGGCGACCGTTACCTAAGCAGCTCATTGTTCGGGTAACCTGTTAACCGAAATATAATTAAAGTAAAAAGCGGTTATTGATCATAATAATGATCCTTACAGTGTCGGCAACAGTAGTTGTTGACATGGTTTTAAAAGGTTTCATTGCTATGAGGTCTAATGTCTTGCCATTGATCGGCGGAATTTTTAGAACCGGGATCAAGACGGTACAAGCTCAAATGACCGACTCATTGAACAATAATTTGTTGCTTTTTATTTAATTTTTTAATTCCCTTTTTTTCTAAATAATTAAGTAACTTTATTAGCACCAAGTTATTACCGAATTATTTCCAAACCTGTAACCAGAGAGGAGTTCATTATGGGATGTGTTAGAAATATTTTACATGCAAAAAGCAAATCTCCAGTTTTTGTAAGTCCGAATATTACTGTTTTTGAAGCATTGGAGTTAATGTATGAAAAAAACATCGGCGCTATTTTAGTGATGGAACAAGGAGAATTCATTGGTATCTTCACGGAAAGGGATTACGCCCGTAAGGTGATCTTAAAAGGGAAAGCTTCCAAAGAGACTCTGGTGGGTGAAATCATGACAGAAAATCCACCTACAGTATCTTCTAGTGACACTATAGAAGATTGCATGAGGTTAATGACAGATAGGTTTATAAGGCATTTACCGGTAATAGATGATGGTAAATTAATGGGTATTGTTTCCATTGGCGACGTAGTAAAATACATCATCGAAGAACAAAAATTCATTATCGAAAACATGGAGCATTACATTAAAGGCGAAGTGTAATTATTTATAATTCTTGTACTAAAATTTAGGGAAATCCCATTCAAGGACAGAAACAGTTTATTGAGGTTGTTTTATAATATATAATTATGAACGTATCAAGCCCATCCAGTGCACCGTTTTGGCCATTTATAGTTTACGGTGCTTTCGTTTTAGTCTTAATGATCCTTATTATTTCCCTTTCCTATTTTTTGGGACAACGTCATATAGATAGAGCCACCGGTCAGCCTTATGAATCGGGCATATTGGAAACAGGGTCAGCAAGGCTGCGGTTCTCGGCCCAATTTTATCTTGTTGCCATGATATTTGTCATTTTTGATATTGAAGTAGTGTTTATTGTTTTATGGGCCTTAGCGTTTAAAGAATTAGGGTGGCCAGGCTACTTAAGCATTTGCATTTTTATTGGACTGCTGTTTGCCGTATTAATTTACGAGTGGAGCATTGGAGCGTTGGATTTTGGCCCCGACGGAAAGAAGATTCTTAAAGCCTATAAAAAACTAAACCTAAAGAAACCCACAATATGAAATGGTGGCTCAGTAACCCGGCTGAACCGGCAAATGCGCTAAAAGGAACCGGTTCTTTTGAAGAGTCTGTTGGGCAAAGTGTTATGCTTACCACCGTTCAGGATTTGCTCGCCTGGGGCAGAAAAAATTCTATGTGGCCCTTTCATTTTGGCCTGTCGTGCTGCTTTGTAGAAATGGCTACCAGTTTAACCAGCAAATATGATGTGGCTCGTTTTGGAGCAGAAGTAATACGCGGAACTCCCCGTGAAGCTGATGTAATGGTTATAGCCGGAACCGTTTTTGTAAAAATGGCTCCAATCATCAAACGTTTGCACGAGCAAATGATGGAGCCTAAGTGGGTCATCTCCATGGGTTCCTGCGCTAATTCTGGCGGTATGTATGACATTTACAGTGTTGTACAGGGAGTAGATAAGTTTTTACCTGTAGATGTATATGTGCCCGGATGCCCGCCCCGGCCTGATGCTTTTATGCAGGGATTGATGCTGTTGGCTGCTTCAGTAGGAAAAGAACAACGGCCTTTAAGTTGGGCTATCGGTCCTCAGGGAGTTATAAAACCCGAAAAAGTATCAATGAAAGAAGAAAAAAGGGAAGAACGTAAAAACATGATCAGTTTCCGTTCTCCCGATAGTATTTAAATTAGATTTAAAGCATGTATTAGTATTTATATAACTCAATAAAGTTTAAAAAGCATGGATAATCATTCAGGCTTGGCAGATGAATTGACCTCCGAATTCGGAGAGTCTGTTTTTACTCAGCAACCTACTGTTGATGAGGTGACTACTTTATGGGTTGCAAAAGAAAATATAACAAAAGTACTTAGCTATCTCAAGCACACCATCCCTCATCCCTTTGAATTATTATATGACTTGTGCGCTATTGATGAGCGAAGCCGGGCTAAAAAGAACGGATCGATATC
>JAQBNY010000188.1 GCA_028288315.1 Mucilaginibacter sp. | reverse complement strand
TGACCTCTTAGCATCCGACGAGATTGCCGCGGCTCCCTAATGCTCAACCCTTTCCCGCATGAGCCTCGCAATGACATGGTATAATAAATAAGATTAAATTTATTTGCAATTTAGTGGTGATATATCTCCTCATTTTTACACTTACTATTAAACGCAGATTTATGATGGTTTGTAATAATGTACCTGCCGAAACAGAAAAGCTCATAATAAAGCTTTATAAAAGCGCTTTCCCGCTGGTGGCAAAATACATAAGCAAAATGGGTGGAGGACTTGATGAAGCGAAGGACATTTTTCAGGATGCACTGGTCATTTACTATGAAAAAGCCATAGCAGGAAAGTTGGAACTACAAAAGGCCGACGATAAAGCCTATCTCCTCGGTATAGCAAAACACCTTTGGCTTAAAAAATTCAGGGATGATAAAAATAACCTACCACTCACAGATTACCTTGATTTAGAAGATGAGCCGGAAATAACATTATCTGCCAATAAGGTATTACACTATCTGGAAACTGCGGGCAAAAAGTGCATGGAGATATTAAGCGCCTTCTACTACCATAAACTGCCCATGAAAGATATTGCCTTGCTGTTTGGATATGCAGGCGAACGCTCCGTAACTGTGCAAAAATACAAGTGCCTGGAAAAATTAAGAGAAACTGTTAAACAAAATGCATTGGCTTATGAGGACTTCGTTGAATAATATAAAAGAGGTAGACGATTACGTGCTTAACCAGTCTGCACCCCAGGATGCATTGCTTTTTGAGGCCAAATTGATTATTGACCCTGAGCTGAAATACACGGTAATGTGGCATAAGCAAACCATAAACATGGTGAACCAATATGGCCGCAATAACCTGCGGACTATGATTGAAAACGTACACCAGCAATTGTTTACTCAACCGCAGCATCAAACTTTCAGGCAAAAAATACTGCGCTTGTTTTATAAACGCTAACAACTAAAATTTTATGGAAATGGATAAAAATGAGTTCCGCAAATATGCGGTGAGGCATTGCCATGTCAATTCTTTACACCTCGATAAATTTATCGGTCAGGTAAATACCACTACCCTACCCATGAGCATGACCCCTCACATTATGGAAGAACGGCAGCTCAATATAACGCAAATGGATGTATTCTCAAGGCTGATGATGGACCGTATCATTTTCATGGGAACCGCAATTGATGACCAGATAGCTAACATTATACAGGCACAATTGCTGTTCCTGCAATCGGCAGATGCCAAACGGGATATACAGATCTATATCAACTCTCCCGGTGGATCGGTTTATGCAGGCTTTGGCATTTATGATACCATGCAGTTCATCACGCCAGATGTGGCAACCATTTGTACCGGCATGGCAGCATCAATGGCATCGGTAATATTATGCGCCGGTGCACAAGGTAAGCGTGCCGCCTTACCACACTCAAGGGTAATGCTGCACCAGCCATCAGGCGGCGCACAAGGCCAGGCTTCAGATATTGAGATAGCAGCCAAACAAGTCACTAAAATCAAAAAAGAGCTCTACGAGATTATTGCCCAACACAGCGGCCAAAGTTACGAGAAGGTCCACGCAGTATCTGACCGCGACCACTGGATGATAGCCCACGAAGCCAAAGAATTTGGAATGATTGATGAAGTGTTGGGTAAAAGTGAATGATTCCAAAATAACATCGTCATTTCGCAACAAGCAATCTCCCAATCCTTATAATTCCACCATATCATTGCTAGGAGCATAGCGACAAAGCAATCCCGTCGAATGCTAAGCGGTCATGTATAGGCTACGAGATTGCCACGCTATCGCTTATAGCAATGACATAAAGTAAGAATTCTGTAAACTGGTTCAGACAATTATTGTATTTTTAGCTGCCAACTAAACTTATAATTAATGCCTGCTGTTACTTTTTGCATAGCCACACGTGAAGCGGGCTATCTTAAATGAATACCTAAATACCAATGAACAGAACTAAAGTTGCCATAATAGGTGCTGGTTATATATCAGACATTCACCTGGAATCGTACCACCGCTTTGTACCCGAGGCTGAGGTTGTGGCCGTTTATGCCCGTAATATTAACAAAGCAAAAGCCTTTGCGGAAAAATATCATGTACCGCATTTTTTTGATGATGTTGATCAGTTATTGGCCGAAACAGATTGCGAAGTAATTGATATTTGCGTGCCTAATTATCTGCATGCTTCTGTTTGTATAAAAGCCGCCAAAGCCAAAAAACATATCATCATTGAAAAACCGCTTGCCGTTACTTTAGAGGAGGCCGATGAAATGATAGCCGTTTGTAAAGCAAACAACGTAAAACTAATGTATGCGGAAGAACTTTGCTTCGCCCCAAAATATGAGCGAGCCCGTCATCTGGTAAAAGAGGGCGCCATTGGTGATGTATATATGCTGAAACAGGCCGAAAAACATTCAGGCCCACATACCGATTGGTTTTATGATATTGAACTGGCCGGAGGTGGTGTTATCATGGATATGGGCTGTCATGCCTTAGGCTGGTTCCGTTGGGTGCTTGACCATGCCAAGGTTAAAGATGTATACGCAACCATGAGCACCGTTTTACATAAAGGCCGTACCAAAGGCGAAGATAATGCGGTAGTGATAGTAGAGTTTGAGAACGGCGTTACATGCGTTGCCGAAAGCAGTTGGGCCAAACATGGTGGCATGGACGACCGTTGTGAAATATACGGTACAGGCGGTGTTGTTTATGCCGATCTGTTCATGGGTAACTCGGCCCTTACTTACAGCCGCGACGGCTATGGTTATGCCATGGAAAAAGCCGATACCTCTGCCGGCTGGAGTTTCACTATTTTTGAGGAAGCTTTTAACCAGGGCTACCCACACGAGCTTAAACACTTTATTGAATGCGTACGCGAAGATAAAACCCCGCTGGTAACCGGCGAAGACGGACGCGCGGTGCTGGAGATAATTTATGCTGCCTATGCATCAGCAGGTTTGGGTAAAAAAGTAGCCCTGCCTTATACGGCAAAAGTTGCCAAACCAATTGACCTGTGGCTAAACCCTAAAACTACTATCTAATGAAAATATCAATATACGATACCTACGACGAAATGTCAAAAGCGGCCGTTGAACTGATTGCAAAGCAATTGACAATCAAGCCTGATTCTATACTTTGCTTCCCTTCGGGCGATTCACCAACCGGGATGTTAAAACACTTGGTTGATGCCGCAAACGATGGCAGGATAGACCTGAGCCAATGCTTTTTTGTTGGTCTTGATGAATGGGTGGGTATGGATGAAAACGATGTGGGTAGCTGCAAGTATTATCTGTATTCCAACTTTTTCAGCAAGCTGAATATCGACCCGGAAAGGATAATTTTGTTTGATGCTAAGTCGGATGATCTGGAAGATGAGTGCGAACGCATTAATAACTTCATTAGTGAAAAAGGCGGACTGGACATTATGATGGTGGGTATAGGAATGAATGGTCACCTGGGCCTTAATGAGCCAGGAACAAGCTTTGATCTTTATGCGCACCGCACAGCTCTTGACACTGTAACCGTACAAGTAGGGCAAAAATATTTTCAGAATGAAACAAAACTGACTGAAGGAATCACACTTGGCTTAAAGCACTTGTGTGAAGCTAAAACACCTGTACTAATAGCATCAGGCCCTAAAAAAGCCGCCATAATTGCCGAAGGTTTACAAGGCAGCGTTACTACCGAAGTACCGGCTTCCATCCTTCAAACCATTCCAAAAGCAATTATATTGTTAGATAAAGATGCCGCATCAGCATTGGAACACGCTTCCTGACAATGAAAGAAAAGCTTAAACAAATTAAGGATAAGCTGCAAAACGCTCCTGCCCTGCTGGCTTCCAAAAAGGTTGCCGCGGGCTTTGATGGTTTTGTAGATTCTATTGTGCGGGTAGTTAACTTTAAAACGGAAGTGAACGGCCCGGTATTTTTTAGCACGATAAAAGAATTTGGCAATTACATAGCAGGCAAAAGCGGTTCGGGTTTTAGTTTAGAGAGCGAGGAACTGGTACAGAAACTGGGTGGTAACATGCCAATAATGGCCAATGCTATGGCACAAATGGGTGCAAGCGTTAACTGTATTGGTGCGTTTGGGATGCCATCAACAGTGCCGGTGTTTTCACAAATGCATCCAAATTGCAGCTTATATACTTATACCAATCCGGGTTTTACAACGGCTATGGAATTTACGGATGGTAAGATAATGCTGGCCCAAATGACCGATCTGAACCATTCTGATTGGAATACGATTAAAAGCACCATAGGCCTTGAAAAATTAAGAGAGATCTTTAGCGATGCGGACCTGGTTTGCCTAGTTAACTGGAGCGAGTTGGATCATTCCAACAATATTTGGGAAGGCTTGCTGGCAGATGTTTTTACAGATAACAACGCAGCCCAAAAACAATTCTTTTTTGACCTATCCGATTGTTCCAAGCGCAAACCGGAGGCTATCACATCAGCCATAAAACTAATAGAACAATTTGGCAAATACGGCAAGGTAACATTAAGCCTTAACCGCAATGAGGCAAACATTCTTTACCAAGCATTTATTGACCACAGCCCTCCTACCGACCTGCAAGCCGCTGGTAACAAACTTTTTACTGAACTGAATATTGATACATTGATTGTTCATAGCTCCAAACTTTCTGTCTCATGGAATGCAAAAGGAACTTATATGAGCGAGCCTGTTTTTATAGCTAATCCTAAGTTTTCTACAGGTGCCGGCGATAACTTCAATGCCGGATATTGCATGGCAACTTTAATTGGTCTTGATACTGAGCTCTCGCTTATTATGGCAAATTATGTGGCAAACTGCTACATTACAGCGGGTAATAGTCCGGATGTTATGGTGTTGGATACTTACATTTCTGAATTAATAAATAATATAGCTTAGCCAGGTGTTCGGTGAGGACACCGAACACGGGCTGGACATGGACCACTCCCCACCCTGGCTGGTAGATTATATCGCTTATCAGGTGTTCGGTGTCTTCACCGAACACAAACCGTCCCCCGTTGGCTGGTGTCCTCACCAGCTATTTACATCCTTAGCACTTACTTTTCTGAATTATTAATTGCATCTTTATAACACCAATTAGTAAATTTTCATGTCAACCAATTCTCCAGACACCAATTCGGGCAATACTGCCGAACGTACTTTCGATGCAATAGTTATTGGCTCGGGCATTAGCGGCGGCTGGGCTGCCAAAGAGCTTTGCGAACAGGGATTAAAAACACTTGTGCTTGAGCGTGGCCGCGATGTTAAACACTTAAAAGATTATCCAACGGCCAATACTCCTCCATGGGGTTTTAAATACCGTGGCCGTATGAGCGAAGCATTTTACAAAGAGAACCCGCTTATCACCAAAGCAGCGGGTTTCGGCGATGATTGCGACCACTTTTTTATAAAAGATGCAGATCATCCCTATGTGCAGGAAAAACCCTTCGACTGGATACGGGGCTATCAGGTTGGTGGTAAATCATTAACGTGGGGCCGTGCCACACAACGTTGGAGCGAATTTGAATTTACCGCACCAGAGCGTTTTGGTTATGGTATTGGCTGGCCCATTGGTTATGCCGATATTGCACCCTGGTACTCGCACGTAGAGAAATTTATAGGCATCTGCGGTAGCAAAGATGGCTTAGAAGCTATGCCCGATGGCGAGTTTCAGCCGCCTTTTGAAATGAACGTACCACTGCAACATATTAGGCAATCACTAAAAAATAATTATACCGACCGCCACTTGGTACATGCCCGTTGGGCCCACCTTACCGAACCACAACAGGTGCATCTGGACCAAGGTAGGGGCAGATGTCAGGCACGTAACATGTGCATGCGGGGCTGCCCGTTTGGCGGGTATTTTAGTTCAGTAAGTTCAACCTTGCCCTGGGCAGAGAAAACCGGTAATTTAACCATCAGGCCGCATTCAGTGGTTCATTCCGTTATTTATGACGAGAAGTTGGGCAAGGCAACTGGTGTGAGGGTAATTGATGCTAATACAAAAGAAACTATCGACTACTTTGCAAAGGTTATATTCATGAATGCATCTGCACTGAACACCAACCTTATATTGCTTAATTCTACCTCTAAACGCTTCCCTAATGGTTTAGGTAATGATAGTGGTTTGCTGGGTAAATACATCGCGTTCCATAATTACCGGGCATCGGTTTCGGGTACTTTGGATGGCTTCTTGGATAAATATTATTACGGCCGTAACCCTACCGACCTGATATTGGTAAACTATCGCAATCTGCATAAAAAAGAAACAGATTACTTTGGCGGTTTCACCACCTTTATGAACGCCTACCGCGATCAACACCCTAGTGAAACCGGCGAAGGACAAATTGGTGCTGAATATAAAGACAGCCTGTCTGAACCGGGCGGCTGGCATGTATTCGCCTATCTGCAGGGCGAAACAGTACCTGTAGAAACAAACCACGTGCGCCTTAGCGAAACTGAGAAAGATCAATGGGGAATCCCATTGCTAATAACATCAGTTGAGTATCATGAAAACGAGGACCGCATGACCGAAGATTTCTTAAACCAAACCGCAGAAATGCTGGAGAAAGCCGGGGTAAAAAACATAAAAAAATACAACAACAAACAAGCGCCCGGGCTGGATATTCATGAAATGGGCGGCGTGCGTATGGGTAAAGACCCAAAAACGTCACTGCTTAACAAATGGAACCAACTGCATGCCTGCAAAAATGTTTTTGTAACCGATGGTGCCTGCATGACCAGTACCGGCAATCAAAGCCCGTCTATTTTGTATATGGCTTTAACGGCCCGTGCTGCAACCTATGCAGTTAACGAAATAAAAAAAGGAAACCTGTAAACCAATATAATGAAGAAATTAATATTTATACTCCTTGCCGCAGTAGCTATAAGCAGCTGCAATTCATCAGGCAAGAACACAAGTACCATGATAGACTCAAGCAGTGTAGCAAAAGATAGTGCTACAAGCAAGTTTGTACCACTATTAAAAGATTCTGCCATGAGTAACTGGCACGTATACGGCAAAGGCAAAGTTGGCGCAGCCTGGAAGTTAAAAGACGGCGTATTACATTTGGATGCCTCTAAAAAAGCCGATTGGCAAACCCTTGGCGGCGGCGATATTGTTACTAATGACGAGTACGACAACTTTGACCTTAAAGTGGAATGGAAAATATCAAGAGCGGGCAACAGCGGTATTATGTTTTATGTACATGAGGATACCACCAAATACAAATATGCCTGGAATACCGGCCCCGAAACACAGATAGCCGACAATAAGGAAAACGAAGACGGCAAATTGATAAAACACCGCGCGGGCGATCTGTACGATTTAATGTCGATATCAAAAGAAGTAGTAAAACCAGCCGGCGAATGGAACAAAACCGAAGTAATTGCCAACAACGGCAAACTGGATATATTGGTTAATGACCAAAAGGTTTTATCAACCACCCTATGGGATGATAACTGGAACAAACTGGTTGCCGGCAGTAAATTCAAAGAGTGGCCCGGTTTCGGCACGTTCAAAAAAGGCCGCATAGCCCTGCAGGATCATGGTGCTGATGTATGGTTCAGGAATGTGGAAATAAAGAAACTGTAAACTAATGTTATAATTAACCACAAAGGCACAAAAAAATATTTTACAAATAATTTCTCCCTGTGTCTTTGTGGATTTTTCTCTTTGTGTTCTCTGTGGTTATAAAATCCCCACCCATTTTTCGATATTAGCCTCCAATGAAAATACATCTTCGTGCCTTTAACATACTATTTGGTATGTTTATATTCTTATCAGCAAATTTACTTGCAGCGCCCCTCGCTAAACCAGTTAATCTCCGTACAGAATATTTAGAAAATCCTATCGGGTTAGACAATATGCATCCGCGTTTAACATGGATGCTGGCCGATAGCAGACAGGGTGCCAAACAAACCGCTTACCAAATTTTTGCAGGTACAGATTCTGCAGAAGTTAGTCAGGGTAAGGGAAATAGCTGGACAACCGCTAAGCTAATATCTTCAAACATACTGGCTACTTACCAGGGTAAAGCGCTGCAACCTTTTACCAAATATTATTGGCGGGTTAATGTGTGGGATATGCACGGTGTAAAAACATCCTCTTCGGGTGTAAACAGCTTTGAAATGGGTATGCTAAAAATGACCAACTGGAAAGGCTCCTGGATAAGCGACGAGCAGGGTGTAAATGTAAAACCTGCCCCGTATTTCCGTACCACATTCAGCACAGGTAAAAAGGTAAAATCCGCAAGGGCATATATTGCTGTAGCGGGTTTGTATGAACTGTATATTAACGGCGAAAAGATAGGCAATCACCGGCTCGACCCTATGTATACCCGGTTTGACAGGCGAACTTTATATGTCACCTATGACGTTACAGCACAAATAGCGGCCGGTAAAAATGCTATAGGCGTATTACTGGGCAATGGCTGGTATAATCACCAGTC
>JAQBNY010000181.1 GCA_028288315.1 Mucilaginibacter sp. | reverse complement strand
CCCTTAAATAGAACAAGGCGGCTTCATCCAATTGCCCTACGGTACAACCATGCGAACATTTTACGTCATCAGCAAAAATCTCCAGCTGTGGCTTGGTATTGATACTTGCATTATCAGATAATAAGATGTTTTTATTAGATTGATAAGCATTGGTTTTTTGTGCCTGCGGCTGCACCATTATTTTTCCATTGAACACTCCTGTGGCATTATCGTCCACAATTCCTTTATATAACTGGTTACTACAACAATTGGGTTCCCTGTTATCTACCAAAGTATGGTTATCAACATGTGTGCGGTCTTTTAACATATATAGCCCATACAGGTGTGCTTCGCTGCCTGCCGCTTCCAGCACCAGGTTCATATTATTACGGATCATGCCGCCGCTAAGCGTAATAGTTACGGCATGTACATGACTTAAACCCGTTTGCCTGATGTGTGTTGTGCTGACCTGACTGGCGTTGGCTGTATCGTTTTGTATCTTATAATATTCCACAAAGGCATTATCGTTAATCACCACTTCCATCACCTCGTTGGTGAAGCCATTTGATGTGCCGATAGTTTTATAAGTTTCCATTAATTGCAATTTGCTTCCTTCATCAACATATACCAGGCTGCGGGGCTGGGAAAGGGTGTGATGTTCCCTAACGTCAGAAAGATGATACAAATAAACAGGATGTTCCAATTCCATCCCTTTAGCAACGTGAATAAAAACTCCGCCATAGATGAATGATGTGTTGAGCGCATGGACCCCATCTTTAATATA
Source organism: Mucilaginibacter sp. (assembly GCA_028288315.1). GTDB lineage: Bacteria > Bacteroidota > Bacteroidia > Sphingobacteriales > Sphingobacteriaceae > Mucilaginibacter. The sequence goes on along the minus strand of JAQBNY010000181.1, from coordinate 4,640 downwards.
ACCGCTGCTCTGTCCCAGGTGTTCCTTAACCAGCTTTTTGTATATTCCTTTTGCGGCCTGTTCTAATGACAGCACGGTTAACTTATCATCCGAAGAACGGATAGTTGAAAAAGAAGGCATAAACCGGCCATTTACAAAAACCAGTTCATTGGCTTGCTGGTGTCCCGGCAATCTGATGGCATCAACGTCAAATTGGGTAATACCCAGCTTCCCGTCATCACCTGCCAAATAGTACACCTTATCAAACAGGCCGCTTATACTTGTATATTTCCATTCCTCATTACGAGAAGCAGGAAGGCCTGTTTTGTTAAAAATATCAAAACCTTCAAGCCGGATCTTGGCGATCTCACTATCTGTGCTTGCATTTTGCAGCTGTTCAAACCGGTCCTTAAAATAACTTACGTCGACCATGATCTTGTTTGTTTAATTTATATCAGCTTATAAATCTGCCGTTAAACTCAACTCGTCCTTAATAAAATCATATCCCTTTTCTTCTAGTTCCAGGGCCAGCTCTTTACCGCCAGACCTAACAATGCGGCCATTGTACAACACGTGCACAAAATCAGGCGTAAGGTAGTCCAGCAATCGTTGATAGTGGGTAATGATCAGTATGGCCCGGTCCTTGTGGCGCAATTGATTTACGCCTTTAGCTACAATTCGCAGGGCATCTATATCCAAACCCGAATCCGTTTCATCCAGTATGGCCAGCTTAGGTTCCAACATGGCCATTTGAAAAATTTCGTTACGTTTTTTTTCGCCGCCAGAAAAACCTTCGTTAACAGACCGGCTCAGTAAAGACTGATCTATATTGACCAGCGCCATTTTCTCTTTCAGCTTTTTCAAAAAAGCAACTGCATCCAATGGTTCTTCGCCCTGATATTTCCGCTTTTCGTTTACTGCTGTTTTGATGAAATTAGTGGTACTTACCCCAGGTATTTCAACAGGGTACTGAAAAGCAAGAAATAAGCCTTCACGTGCGCGGTCTTCGGGTGGCATTTCTATTAGATTTTTACCTGAAAAGGTAGCCGAGCCCTGTGTTACCTCATACCCATCCCTGCCTGCCAACACCAAAGCCAGTGTGCTTTTGCCTGAACCATTTGGCCCCATAATGGCATGAACTTCTCCTGGTTTAATATCCAGGTCAATCCCGTTTAATATTTGTTTCCCTTCAATCGTTGCGTGTATGTTTTTTATTGATAGCATGATAGTTCTGTGTGTATTAGATATGTTTTAAAATTTAACCTACACTACCTTCCAGGCTAATGGCAAGTAACTTTTGTGCCTCTACAGCAAACTCCATAGGCAACTGGTTCATTACCTCTTTGGCAAAACCGTTAACAATTAATGCCACAGCGGTTTCTGTGTCAATACCTCGTTGCCTGCAATAAAAAAGCTGATCTTCGCCAATTTTTGATGTAGTTGCTTCGTGTTCAACAATAGCGGTAGTGTTTTTAACTTCTATATAAGGAAAGGTGTTTGCACCACACTTATCGCCCAGCAACAAAGAATCGCACTGCGAATAATTACGGGCATTGGTGGCCCACTTACTGGCGCGCACCAATCCGCGGTAACTATTGTTACTATATCCCGCAGAAATCCCTTTTGCAACAATTCTGCTTTTTGTATTCTTACCTAAATGTATCATTTTGGTGCCTGTATCAGCCTGCTGATGATTATTGGTAAGGGCAACAGAATAAAACTCGCCAATTGAATAATCTCCCTTTAAAATTACGCTGGGGTATTTCCAGGTGATAGCCGAACCAGTTTCTACCTGTGTCCATGATATTTTTGAACGTTCGCCCAGGCATATCCCGCGTTTGGTTACAAAATTATAAATACCGCCATGACCTTCCTTATCACCGGGATACCAGTTTTGAACGGTAGAATATTTAATCTCCGCTTTATTTAGCGCAACCAGTTCCACCACCGCGGCATGCAGTTGATTTTCGTCACGCATAGGGGCTGTGCAACCCTCCAGATAGCTTACGTAGCTATCATCTTCTGCAATGATCAGCGTGCGTTCAAACTGCCCTGAATTCTCCGTATTGATCCGGAAATAGGTAGACAGCTCCATCGGGCAGCGCACTCCTTTAGGGATATAGCAAAAAGAACCATCGGTAAAAACAGCAGCATTTAATGCAGCAAAATAATTATCCGTCATGGGTACCACAGAACCCATGTATTTTTTTACCAGGTCAGGATGTTGCTGTATAGCTTCACTCATGGAACAGAAGATGACCCCAATATCAGCCAGTTGCTTTTTAAACGAAGTAGCAACAGAAACACTGTCCATCACCACATCGACAGCTACTCCGCTCAGGCGTTTCTGTTCATCAATTGAAATGCCCAATTTTTCAAACGTGCGGAGTAATTCAGGATCAATCTCGTCAAGATTGTTTAATTTCTCTTTCTGCCTGGGTGCGGCGTAATAAATAATATCCTGGTAATTGATTGGCGGATAGGTCACATTCGGCCATTTAGGCTCTTCCATTTTTTGCCATTGGGTATAGGCTTTCAGGCGCCAGTCCAGCATCCATTCGGGCTCGTTTTTTTTGGCCGATATAAGTCTGATGATTGTTTCATCAATCCCCTTAGGGACTATATCCGTATCGATATCTGTAACAAACCCATATTTATAGTCACTTGATACGGTTTGTTGCAGCGTGTTTAGTTCTTCTTTCATTTTGCTCATCTTTAATAGATTTGGATCAGCAATAATTCTAAATACAAATATACAGCCCCTTATCTATTTATACAAAAAAGTATAAATAACATGACAATGATTTAACAGTTTAGTTGCCTAATTATAGACCAGACAAAGAGAAAGTAGTATGTGCCATCTCAACTCTTTAATACTTCGTTACTGAGAGTTTGAAATGAATAATTATAAGCCATTCTTTTTGTAAAACTTAAGCATTACATTGCATTAACCAATTAAAGCGTATTTATTTATGAAAAGAAAAGCCTTTATCCGGTTTGGTGCTACCATTGCCGCCGGTCCATTGCTTGCACCGCTTAATTCATGGGCACAGGCACCAAAGCTCCAAAACTGGGCGGGCAACATCACTTACAGTACAGCCAATGTGCAATATCCAAAGTCGGTAGCCGAGGTGCAAGCTGTGGTTAAAAAACATCCCAAACTCAAAACTTTGGGCACAAGGCATTGCTTTAATACAATTGCCGATAGCAAGGATGACCTGCTATCAACCCGCGATTTGAATACAGTAGTTTCATTAGATAGAAAAAACAAAACCGTTACTGTAGAAGGCGGTATCAAATACGGAAAATTAGCTCCATACCTGCACACCCAGGGCTTTGCTTTGCATAACCTGGCTTCGCTGCCGCATATTTCTGTTGCAGGTTCTATTACTACCGCTACACATGGTTCAGGTATCAAAAATGGTAACCTGGCAAGTTCGGTTAGCGGCCTGGAAATGGTAATTGCCGATGGTTCGGTAATTCATTTTTCTAAAGCTACTGACGCAGCAAAGCTTAATGCAGTAGTTGTTGGCTTGGGTGCCATTGGGGTGATCACCAAGGTTACACTGGACATTATCCCAACTTTTATGGTAAGGCAGCGGGTGTTCACCAATATGCCTCTGGCGCAGGTAAAGCAGAATTTCGAAAAGATCGTTTCAGCAGGATACAGCGTAAGCCTGTTTACCGACTGGCAGGGCGAGAACATGAGCGAAGTTTGGATAAAAAGCCGGGTTGGCACCGAGAAAGATCATGCCGAAGCTGAGTTTTATGGGGCTAAAGCCGCTACTAAAAATCTGCATCCCGTTATAACACAATCGGCTGAGAAATGTACCGACCAGATGGGCGTTCCCGGTGTATGGTACGAGCGTTTACCGCATTTTAAGATGGGCTTTACGCCGAGCACGGGTAAAGAACTGCAATCCGAGTTTTTTATACCCCTGCATCATGCAGTCGAGGCTATTTCGGCCATATCCCGGTTAGGGAAACAAATTGGTCCGCATCTATTTATTACAGAGATCCGCACCATTGCGGCAGACAACTTATGGATGAGCCCGTGCCACAACCAAACATCAGTAACGATACACTTTACCTGGAAGCCTGAAACTGCAGCAGTAATGAAATTATTGCCTCTCATTGAAAAAGAACTGGCGCCCTATAATGTACGTCCACACTGGGGTAAAATATTCTCCATTTCACCAAAAATACTAGCCTCGCGGTATGAAAAGCTGACCGACTTTAAAAAGGTAGTTGCTTCATATGATCCGAAAGGCAAGTTCCTCAATGAGTTTTTAAACAGAAACATATACGGGAGTATTTAGCCATTTTAGTGGGTAAAGTATGCATCTATAGGAGTAAAATACCGCAACTTCTAATAATTACCGCATGGGTATCGGTGACTGCTTCGCCAGGGAAGACTGTAACGTGATTGAGAAGATCATCATGAAACCGGCCATCGGTAGTATCCTCCCCTTTCGGGCAGAATTATCCAAAGCAAAGAATAATCGGACCATATTATTTATTGTGACAAAATAATATGGCAACATGAGAAGATTATTATAACAAAATATTTTCTTATTGTAAGCCCATTTATTGCACAGTTTTTTAAATTACTATACATCTATTTCACATAAAATGTAACGACTCAATTGTAGTTTAACATC
>JAQBNY010000162.1 GCA_028288315.1 Mucilaginibacter sp. | reverse complement strand
TAAGACTAACTATTTTTTAGTTACGCCTTACAGTGCTTTTTTTGCCAATAACGCACTAGCTACCAGCGAGTCGGTTTTTGAATTGGCTTATACCGTTTCTAATACAAACAATCACAGCAACTGGTGGTTACCGCCGGCCTTGGGCGGCCGCCGTGAATGGGCGCCAAATGATGCTTTGGTGGCGTTGTTAAACAATCCGGCAATAGGAGGTAACCGCAGCGCTTTAATTGGGCAAACAGCGCCTCCGGGCAACTTGTGGTATGGTAAGTTATATTACCGAAACCCGCTGGGCACCGATCCGGCTTACGTAATTCGTATTTCAGAATTATATCTTATCCGTTCTGAAGCAAGGGCGCAGCAGGGTAACCTTATCGGCGCCAACAGCGCTCAGTCTGATCTGAATGCCGTACGCGCCCGCGCAGGTGTGGCAGCCAGTACCGCAGCAACTTTACCTGAGATTTTATTAGCGCTGGAAAAAGAGCGCCAGGTAGAATTTCCGTTTGAGGCCGACCGCTGGTTTAACCTGGTACGTACAGATCGTGCGCAAACTGTATTGTCTCTGTCGGATAAACATCTGTACCTGTTCCCGATACCTTATAATGAAACATTGGTTGATCCGCAATTAAGCGGTAACCGCAATCCTGGTTATTAAATCATTTAATATAAGTATGAAAAAATTAATCATTTCTTCTTTGATGTTAGCTGTAATTGGCTCTGCATCATTTGCACAACAATCGCCTATTACTGTAAAAAGCTCGTCAACCAAACACGGGCCCGAAAAGGGATCCCTGATCATCATTGGAGGCAACGCAGGTTCACAAAGAGATATATGGGATAAATTCACAGAACTGGCAGGCGGTAAAGATAAGGCCGCTATAGTAGTGGTAACCACAGCATCTGGCGATTCGGCAGCTTTTGATAAAAAGGATGTAGACGAAGTAAGAAAGCAAACCGGAATTAAAAATGTGACCTTATTACATACCAGCGACTTAAAAGAAGCCAACACCGAAAAGTTTATAGCTCCTATAAAAAATGCTACCGGCGTTTATTTTGTGGGCGGCCGCCAATGGCGCATTGCCGATTCTTACCTGAATACGCTTACCCACCAGGCTTTTATTGATCTGCTTAACCGCGGAGGCGTTATAGCCGGAAGTTCGGCGGGAGCCAGTATCCTGGGGTCTTTCTTGTGGAGGGGAGATACCAAAGGTGCACAAATAGAGGTCGGCGATCATACTCAAGGTTTAGGATTTCTTAAAAACTCAGCAATAGATCAGCACCTATTAGTGCGTAACCGCGAATTTGCCCTTGTTGACTTTATTAAAAAGGCACCCCAGCTAATTGGTATAGGACTTAATGAAGCAACTGCAGTAGTAGTGCAGCGAGATACTTTGCAGGTTATAGGCAAATCATTCGTAGCTATATATGATTATAACACCATTATTAATAACGGCGAAAAACATGTGGTTAATGGCCGCGAAGACTACACTGCATCTAACGGACCATTTTTCTTTTTGAGCGAAGGTCAAAGGTATGATTTGGCTAAAAGGCAAGTAATTAAGGATCCCGCAAAAAGCAGCAACGTTTCCATAGCTAAATAAGAACATTATACACTAAGGTTGTTAAAGCTTACGCTTTAGCAACCTTAACAAGCAAGCCGGGTGACTGAGTGGCTAGGTTGGGGTCTGCAAAACCCTCTACGGCAGTTCGATTCTGCCCCCGGCGTCTGCTAAATCTTATTAAAACTTTATAATGAATAAAAAAATAACAAGTCAGCCCCCATATAGCTGGAGCGAAAAGGAGAAGAACATATTTCGGTTTTTCTTTCTCTTTTTTATTATCCAGGCGCTGCCATTAAGTGTGGATTTTTTTAAAACTGTTTTTGGCATTAACTGGGTGCACATTAATTATACAGATATTTTTAATCTCACCCGTTTGTGTGCCAAATTTATTACCGGCGCGGATAGTTTTGTCAATTGGATTATTATTGCGGTAGTGAGCTTGATTGGCGCGGTGCTGTGGAGTAAATCGAAATTTAAAAATCAGGATTATAACAATTTATATTACTGGCTGCGGGTGGTAGTTCGTTACCGCTTAGCTATAGGGGTTGTTGGTTATGGTTTTATTAAGTTCTTCCCCCTTCAGGCGCCATTTCCATCTATCAGTAACCTCAATACCAACTACGGCGATTTTACCGATTGGAAGATCTTTTCCATGAGCTTGGGTATTGTACCTAATTATGAATCATTCCTGGGAGGAATAGAATTACTGGCTGGATTCTTATTGCTTTTCAGAAAAACGGCCACTATTGGTGCATTGCTTATTGTAGTGTTTACCGGCAACGTGTTTATATCTAACCTGGCTTATGATGGCGGCGAATATGTGTACAGTTTCTATTTAGTGATATTGGCACTGTTTGTACTTTCATTTGATGCGGTTAGAATTTACAACCTTATCTCACTTGAGCGCCCAACTGAGCCCAATGTATTTAAACCCAATTTTAGTAGCCGGCAGAAAAAAGTCCGATTAGTGTTGAAAACACTGGTAATATTTTTCTTTGTTTTCTTTTATGGTTTTAAAACTTACTCTGGTTACCGTCATGACCCTTATCAGTTCCCTACAACAGCGGGACTGGCAAAAGCGAGCGGCATTTATAATGTGGGTGAGTTTAGGATTAATAACCGGGTATTGCCTTATTCAGCTACCGATTCTATACGCTGGAAAGATGTGGTATTTGAAAAGTGGGCTACCATTAGTATACGCTCTAATCGCCCGGTCATTATCGATTCAGCTAACTATGAGCAGGTATTTCAAAAAGACAAGGACAGAGATTATGAAATAGCAGGTACAGGAGGCAGGCATTATTATACCTATACTATGGATATACTGAACCATGTATTATCGCTGGAAAATAAGAACCCGCATTATAAGGGTGAAAAACTGGAGCTTAAATATTCCAGGCCCGATACCGCTACCATTATCCTTACCGGAATCGATCAGCATAGAGATTCCATTTATGTAGTGTTGAATAAACTTAACAAGAAATATCCATTAACCTTAGGCCGCAGAAAAGTGCTGAAACTTTAACCTAAAAACCATGTCAGATCAAACAAAAAATATAACTATAACCCAGAAAGCCCCCGCTGCCTGGTCATGGTATAAAAAAATAGGCTTCAGGATCATTTTTATATTCTTCCTGGCCATGTCTATTCCCTTTGCAAGTAATTGGTACAACAATGTTTTTACTTTGAACTGGTTGCATCCACATTATCGCGATATCTATGATATCGCACGTTTCCAACCCAGCTTCCAGAGGTATTTAGGTGGCAGCCGGGGCGATTCCGGCGATGGCGATTCGCCTGCCGGTAACAACATAGCTCAAAAGAGTAATAATAAAAAGCCGGATAACAAACACAAACAAAGCAACAACTCCGGCCAGGAATATAATAATGGCTTATCTGCAAAAAAAAGCTTTCTGGCAGATTATACAGATTGGGGTATTGCTCTGTTAATAGGCATTATTGGCGGTCTAATCTGGACCTTGTTTGATCGTAAGAGTAAATCATATAATATTTTGTATTACTGGCTTCGTGTAGTGGTAAGATACAGGGCAGGTATAGGCATAGTCAGTTTTGGTTTTACTAAACTGTTCCCTACGCAAATGCCTTATCCGTCATTGGGTCTGTTAAACAGTAATTTTGGCGATTACACCGCGCAAAAGATCTATTGGTTATCTGTGGGCATAGTGCCATGGTATCAGGTGTTTGGCGGCATTGTGGAAATTGCTGCAGGAACCATGCTATTATTCCGAAGAACAACCACGTTTGGTGCTATCCTGTTAATTGGCGCCCTTGGAGATATTACTTTTGTGAACTATGCTTATGATGGCGGCGTACATGTTTATGCGTTTTACTTTGTATTTCTTGCCCTGTTCCTGCTGGCAGATGACATCCCTAAGCTGTATAACCTGCTCATCTTAGAGCGCTATACCGTGCCGTTCCATATCTATCCTGATTTTAGAAAGCCATGGTTAAAATATACCCGCATTGGACTAAAATTGCTTACGTTCCTGATTTTCTTTGTGATACTAACCTATACCGAAGTTATAAACTTTAAATATGATCCGTACAAGCAACCATCAACTGCAGGAGTAAAACAATTAACGGGCAATTATCATGTAACCGAGTTTAAAATTAACGGGCAAGATATTCCTTATAATCCGCTGGATTCAACACGTTGGCAAGAGGCCACCTTTGAAAATTGGACTACTTTAACCTTTAAAGTAAACCGCCCGGTAGTTATTGATCCATCTAACGGGGGCGGCAGCCCGATGAAGGATATTAAACGTACCTTTGAAATTAGCGGCGTTGCCGGTGGACAAAGAGCATATCATTATTATGTAGATACTGTTGATAAAATGCTTTACCTGCAGGATAAGAACGTGGTAGCTTTAAGAGGCGGTAAAGGTGGTAAGAAGGTTGACAAGGCCCAGGAAACGCAATCGGACAACTGGATTAGCAAAACGGCCTGGGCGCATATCGGCGATGAAAAGAAAATGATCGATCCGCATGCTTGGTCAACACGGCGAGACCGGGAGTTTACCCAAAAAGGTCCCGAACCAAAGAGGCTCCGCATGATTTTAAAATATGACACAGTAGACGGTTCCAGGGTGATCCTTTCTGGTGTCAACGAGCGCAAGGATTCTATCTATGTGGTATTGGACCGCTATGACCGGAAATATATTTTACCCCAAAGCACTTTAAGTGCAGGCAAGTATTGAATTAACACGTGGAAAAACATCACACAGACTATGATGCAATAGTAGTTGGCTCCGGGCCAAATGGCCTGGCAGCGGCTATATTGCTGCAGCAACAGGGTTTATCAGTACTGCTTTTGGAAGGGAAGAACGAGCTTGGCGGTGGATTACGCACTAAGGAGTTGACCCTGCCCGGTTATCTACATGATGTTTGTTCGGCTGTGCACCCTATGGCAGCGGCTTCGCCGTTTTTTGAAACTTTGCCGTTGCATCAACATGGCCTGGAGTATATTTATCCTGATATAGCCGCGGCCCATCCCTTTGATGATGGTACTGTGGCGTTGCTTAAACATTCAGTACAGCGAACAGCGGCGTTACTTGGCCGGGATAAAGATACCTATCTTAAATTAATGCAGCCCTTGGTTAATATCTGGCCCGGCATTGCTGATGATGTATTAGCGCCTTTGCATTTTCCTAAACATCCGCTGGATATGGCCCGTTTTGGACTGAACGCTTTAACATCGGCTACACATTTGGCTAAGCGATTTAAAACTGAAGCCGCTAAAGGATTATTTGGTGGTATGGCCGCGCATAGTATACAACCTTTATCAAACATAGCCACCTCGGCTATTGCGTTGGTGCTAATGGCTAATGGACACTTAAAGGGCTGGCCAATTCCAAAAGGTGGTTCTAAAAACATCGCGGCAGCATTAGCGGGATATTTTACTTCAATCGGAGGGGAAATACAAACCAACACTTATATTACATCACTTAATCAATTGCCATCGGCTAAGACCGTATTGTTTGACATAACGCCTAAGCAGTTATTAACCATAGCCGGTCACAAATTCTCCAATATTTATAAATGGCAACTGGAGCGTTATCGTTACGGTATGGGGGTATTTAAGGTTGATTGGGCGTTGAATGATATCATTCCATTTAAAGCAACTGAGGCGGGGCAAGCCGGTACTATTCATATCGGCGGTACATTTAAAGAAATTGTGAACAGCGAAAAAAGGTCTGGTAATGGTTTACATACCGATAACCCGTTTGTATTGCTTACCCAGCCAAGCGTATTTGATAAAACCCGCGCCCCTGAAGGCAAACATACCGCCTGGGCCTATTGCCATGTACCCAATGGTTCGGTTAAAGATATGACCGAAATTATTGAAAAGCAGATAGAACGTTTTGCACCGGGTTTTAGGGAACGTATCATAGGCCGGCACACATTTAACACTCAACAACTGGAAAAATATAATCCCAATTACGTTGGTGGGGATATTAACGGCGGTATCATTGATATTGGCCAGCTATTTACCCGTCCTGCTTTACGCAGGTCTCCATACCGCACATCAGCTAAAGGGATATATATCTGTTCTTCGGCTACGCCTCCGGGTGGCGGCGTACATGGCATGTGTGGTTATCATGCGGGTAAGCAGGCATTAAAAGATATATTCGGTATTAAATTATGAAAGCAAGCCCGAAAATTGGAAATCATAAAATAAATTAACATACATCAAACATCTAACATAAATCATGGCAGAGAACATTAATTTAAATGTTGCTTTAGACGAAGCTGAAGCAGAAGTATCACAGGTTAAAAAACCTTTTTTTAAATCATTAACCGAGGACTGGTGGGCGGTGATACTTGGCGGTATTATTATAGCGACAACGCTACTTTATACAGGTAACGGCAGTACCATCCATTTGCCTGTTTATAAATGGAGCGGGTCTGATGAATTGCTCAACAAGATATTATCGGGAAATAACCTGTTACTGATCCTGGAAAACGGACTTGTTTTCCTTGTGCTGGCGGCTATTTCAGTGGTTCTGTCAGGCGGTAATTTAAAAAGGTTTGTAGCCGGCTTTGCATTTATTTACCTGCTGGTAGTGGTTTCGTTTATTGTTGGCGGTAATAAAAGTGTAGCTTATTATGGCTTAGAATATGTAGTATTTGCCTTACTTATTGGTTTATTGTTAGGCAACTTAACCACTTTGCCGCCCTGGTTAAAGGAAGCGGTCCGCTCGGAGTTTTATATTAAAACAGGGCTGGTGATATTAGGGACTACCATTTTATCTGCGGATTTGATCTCGGCCGGCTTACCCGGCATTGTACAAGCTATTATTGTAGTATCTGCAGTATGGTTTTTCTCGCTGTGGTTAAGCCGAAGGTTAAAAGTAGATGATGAGTTTGGAATTATCCTGGCATCGGCAGTATCCATCTGTGGAGTATCAGCAGCTATCGTAGCAGCGGGCGCTATCAACGGCGATAAAAAGAAGTTATCTTATGTAACCACGCTGGTTTTGTTAACAGCCATTCCCATGATGATCATCCAACCCTGGATGATCCGGGTAATGCATATCCCGGAAATAGTAGGTGGAGCCTGGTTGGGCGGAACATTGGATACAACAGCAACAGTTGCCGCCGCAGGTGCCATAGTTGGACCAGCAGCTGTTAAGGCTGGTGTAATTGCTAAATTTTCTCAAAACGTATTTATTGGTGTGGCCGCCTTTTTTATAGCTATCTGGTGGGCTTACAGGAAACCTAAAGATGGCCCGACAAAAGAAGGGGGCATACAGGTTAACATGGGCAAACCCAGCCTCAAAATTGTATGGGAACGTTTCCCAAAATTTGTGCTGGGCTTTATTGTCGCGTCGCTGATTTTTTCTTTTTTACTTACCCCCGCAACAGTAAAAAGCGTAGCTACTACTTTAAATGGGTTACGCACAGTTTGGTTTGGCCTGGCATTTATTTGCATTGGTTTAGAAGCCAAGTTTGTAGACTTGGTTAAACTCCAGGGAGGCCGCCCGGCTTATACTTTTATTGGCGCACAAATCTTTAATATTTTCTGGACTTTATTCTGGTCTTACCTATTATTTGGCGGGTATATTTTTCCTATACCGAATTTTAAATAGATACTCGCATTTATACGATATATATCCCTGGGCACTTAGGCGCCCAGGGATATATATCGTAAATCCTGACACCATACAGATTAGGTGGAGGGACACCGGGCTTATCAGCCTTTGCATCTGCACAGATCAATGTCTCATTTCATCTTAATAACTCCTGGTAAATGGTTAAATATGGTTCTGTTTAAAGCTGTACTATGTCAAGTCCGTTAAGTATAAAGAATTGCATGAGCTTAGTGATTATTTTTAGATATTGAGATTGTTATGGACGTTCCCTCGTTTTCACCGTAAGTAAGTGCAAACTTACCATTAAGGAGTTTGATCTTATTTTTAATTAAGGTTAAACCAATGCCTGTTCGTTCCTCGTCGCCTTTAAAGCCTATGCCGTTGTCTTTGAATGCCAGTATTACAGTCTTGTGTCTTACTTCAATATTTATGAAAACGGCTGTAGCCTGCGCGTGTTTCACCACGTTCATTAGTAATTCTTGTACCATTCTGTAAACGGCTAGCTCGGTGCTTTTATACAAGCCGTGCCTGAATCCTTTAAAGCTATAACTGGCTTGCAGCATTGGACCTAAATCTTTACAGCACTCTTTGATAGCTTCTTTTAATCCAAAGTCTTCCAGTATAACCGGAGTAAGTTCATGTGATATCCTTCTGCTTTGTTTGATCGCTCTGGTAAGTAATTCGTTAGTATCTTGTTTGATTTTTTTCAAAGCCTCCACGTCTAAAGGCTGCATGTTCAGGTTCAATTGATCTAAGCTTAATTTTACACCATATAGGATCTGACCCAAGCCATTATGAAGGCTTTCTGCAATTCGCTTCCTCTCGTCTTCTTGTGCTGTGAGGGTTGCAGAGAATATTTTTTGATTTTGCTCCGCCAGCAAAGTCAGTCTGTCTTCTTCGGCCTTTTTGCGGTCTGAAATGTCCAAATATGTTGCTACTAAACCGTTACCCGTCTTTACGAACATACTGGAAAACCACTTATTGAAGCCATCATGCTGGTAATTGTATTCCATCCTCTGACTTTGTCCAGTTTCCATAGTCTTTAAAATTAGCTCATATATTCCCATTTGCCTGATGCCAGGAAACTCCTCGCCATATAGTTTGCCAACTAAATCCGTCCGCTGTGTAAGTTTAGCTAGCTCACTGTTTACAAATCTGATAAGGAAGTCCTTTATATGACCCGAGCTGTCCCGCTGAGCTTCTAACAGGCCCATACCAATTAACTCAGTATTTAAGATTGATTGCAGTAGCGGTTCACTCTCATTTATCCCCGTTACCGCATCAGTAAATTCCTGAGCAGCGTTTCCTTGAGCTGAGATGGTGGTCATTATCCTGTGATTAGTGTTCCTACAGACTAACTGAGATACATTAACAACAAATTAAGTCAATGTTGGTTTTGCGATGATTATCTAGTCAAAACTTAATTTATGCCCCTTTTGTAAATTACCTCTATTTGCTAAGCAATATCCTTTACTTTCTGTTTAATATGATCCGCCAATCTGATGGTTAGGGCTACCAGGGTTAATGTTGGGTTTGGTGCGGCAGCTGTTACGTAGCAGGATGCACCGGCCATGTACAGGTTGGCTATGCCATGCACTTTGCAATTAGCATCAACCACACCTTTCTTTGGGTTATCGCTCATGCGGG
>JAQBNY010000143.1 GCA_028288315.1 Mucilaginibacter sp. | reverse complement strand
ATATTACCTGTAAATTCAAGTGTGTATCATTATGGAACTTACGGCAAATGTATGGCCATGCACCCATATTCTCCGGCTCTTCCTGTACCCACTTAAACTCGGTAGCTTTATCGTACCGGTATTTCATTTTCAATATTTGCTGTATAGGCGTTGGATACAATTGCTCCACACGTACAATGGCTACATCTTTACGCTTATCAATCTGCTGTTTCTCTAACAAATCATAATAAATTTTACCTGTGCAAAGCAATACACGTTTAACTTTTTTAGGATCAGCGTAAGTATCATCTATCACTTCATGGAACTTACCGTTGGTAAAGTCCTCAATCGGCGATACGCATTTAGGGCTGCGTAATAAGCTCTTAGGCGTAAATATAATAAGCGGCTTGCGGAAATCGCGGTGCATTTGCCTTCTTAATATATGGAAGAAGTTTGCAGGCGTTGAGCAATTAGCTACCTGGATATTATCATCGGCACAAAGTTCTAAAAAGCGTTCTACACGTGCTGATGAATGCTCCGGCCCCTGGCCTTCATAACCATGCGGCAACAGCATTACCAAACCATTACCACGTTGCCATTTAGTTTCGGCACTGGCAATGTACTGGTCAACAATTATCTGTGCACCGTTAAAGAAATCACCAAACTGTGCTTCCCAAATGGTTAACCCGTTAGGGTTAGCCAAAGCATAACCATATTCAAAACCTAAAACACCATACTCTGATAGCAGGGAGTTAAATATGCTTAGTTTAGCTTTTGTATCTATAGTTTCTAACGGGGTATACTCATCCTCAGAATCAACCAGCGTTAATACTGCATGGCGATGCGAGAAGGTTCCGCGTTTAACATCCTCACCACTTAACCTAACCGGGAAACCATCTTTTAACAAGGTGCCGTAAGCAAGCAACTCGCCCATTGCCCAGTCAAACACTTTGGTTTTGTTTACCATAGCATTACGATCTTCAAATAGTTTTTCAATTTTTTTGAAGAATGCTTTGCCTGAAGGCAGGGTAGTTAATTTGTTACCTATTTCAATTATATCTTCTTCTTTAACAGAGGTATCAATTGAACTTATAAGTTCTTTATGGTTAGCCAGGTGTAAACCTGTCCATGCCCCCTCAAACATGGGAATGGTATCGGTAAACCTGTCTTCGGCTTTTGACTCGTCCAGCATTTTCTGCAATTCGGCTCTAAAGTCTTTCTCCAGTTGTTTAGCGTACTTCTCATCAATGGCACCCTCTGCAATTAATTTTTTAATATATATCTGCAAAGGGTTAGGGTGCGCCTCAATGGCCTTGTACAATACCGGCTGGGTAAACTTAGGCTCATCCGCCTCATTGTGACCATAACGGCGGTAGCAAAGAATATCTATAAATACATCTTCATTAAACACCTGGCGATATTCCATTGCCAGGTTAATAACGTATACCAATGCCTCAACATCATCGCCATTTACGTGAAAAACGGGCGAAAGCACAACTTTAGCCACATCGGTACAATAAGTACTTGATCGGGCATCTTTATAGTTGGTGGTAAACCCTATCTGGTTGTTAATAACCAAATGCACGGTGCCGCCAGTGCGGTAACCGTCAAGTTTTTCCATCTGTAAAACCTCATAGACAATTCCTTGCCCGGCTATAGATGCGTCACCATGTATTAATATCGGCGCTATTTTAGAATGATCACCGTTGTATTTAAAGTCAATTTTTGAACGGGTTATACCTTCAACAATCGGGTCAACCGCCTCTAAGTGCGATGGATTTGGGCAAAGGCTCAAGTGAACGTTCTTGCCGTTTTGAGTTTTAATATCAGTTGAGAAACCCAGGTGATATTTCACGTCGCCACCAAATGGTGAGTCAGAAACGTAATTTTTACCTTCAAACTCAGAGAATACTTCTTTATAAGTTTTCTCCATTATGTTAGTAAGGACATTTAAGCGGCCACGGTGAGCCATACCTATAATGAACTCCTCAATACCCAAGTCTGATCCTTTTTTAATAACAGAATCCAGCGCGGGAATCAATGCTTCGGCACCTTCTAACGAAAATCGTTTTTGACCCAGGAACTTTGTCCCCAAAAAGTTTTCAAAAACAACCGCCTCGTTCAATTTAGCCAGCATCAGTTTCTTTTCTTCTGCTGTAAATGATGGCGTATTGCGTTTAGTTTCCATCCTGTCCTCAAACCATTTCAGTTTAATAGGGTTGCGGATGTAACGATATTCAGCACCAATTGACTGGCAATAAGTATCTTCCAATAACTGGCGAATGTCACGCAGCTTTGCGGGACCAATGCCAACTTCAACACCTGCGTTAAACACAGTGTCCATGTCGGCTTCGCTTAAACCAAATGTTTCCAGTTCTTTACCAGGGAAATATTTGCGGCGTTCGCGTACAGGATTTGTTTTGGTGAATAAATGGCCGCGTGTGCGATAACCATTTATCATGTTCATTACATTTATTTCTTTAAGCAGGTTGTCATCGGGCATACCGGTGCTTGCAGCCGGTGCCTGAGAGTCCCTACCAAAATCAAAGCCTTCAAAGAACTTTTGCCAGCCAAATTCTACTGACTCGGGGTCTTGTTTATATGCTTCGTATAATGAGCTAATGTAGGCAGCGTTTCCGCTATTTAGATAATTAAGGCGATCCATGAGAAACCAATAATGTAAACGGCACAAAATTAAGCATAATAGTACAATATGCCGAAAATTATATGGTATAACTTTTTAACTACACCAAGTTTATTTGTTTTGTGACCTAATTGTGTCATCAATAACGTCTAATAAGGGCCTTTCGCTTTTGGCATCCTGTGATAATTGCCATATCATTACACCTCCTGCCTTTTCAAGTGCCAGCACTGTTTTAGCTTTAATGGTTGGTGCACCATTGTAATAAATTATACCTCCGCCTGGCACCGTAACCTGGTCGGTGTTTTCCGCTCCGGGATATTGAGTTATGATGTCTTTATAAGCTATACTCTCCGGTGCATTAGTACCAAAACCGTATCCATAAAAAGGCATCCCTAAACTTAGTTTTTCTTTGGCAATGCCGCGTTTGTTGGTCCAGTAGTCCATATCATCAGCGGCCATATCAAAAGGAGCATGCTGGCCGGGTTTATTTTGGTTCCATGGCCCGGTTTTATCGTAACTCATTACATTAATAAAATTAAACTGGGCCAAAGCTTTATCGGTATACTTATCTGCATAAGTTGTTGCAATAGCTGCGGTAATGAGCTTATTTTTTTCTTTTAGTGCCGATGCCAGTTTACTTACAAAGCCCTCGTAGTTGTTGTCTACCAGCCCTCCTTCCAGGTCTACATCTATACCATCCAGATCATCATCAACCATAACTTTTATCAGGGTCGAGATGAACAGGTCCTGCTTATTGCCATAAATAAAATCGGGCAGAGCCGCGGGCGGCGTTCCACCACCAATAGAGAGCAATACCTTAACCCCGCTTTTATGCGCCAGTGTGGCAACATCTTTTAAGCCGGGTGCAACTTTCAAATTACCTAATGAATCGGGATTGATAAACGCAATATTGAGATGTGTTATCTTATCCAGCTCAAAGTTCTTAATAGAATTAGCCAATCCACGGTTACGCATATAGCCTACTATTCTAAATTTAGATTTGGTTGATTGGGCCATTAACCTATCAGCAGAAATAAGCAAAAATAAACCCGCTAATGCCCCACATAGTTTTTTCATAGTAAGCAAAGCTATAATTGTTTGTTAGTTATTTAAGTTAACCGTCAGTCATATTATTACTACAAACGGCATAGCAACTTAAGCATTATAAAAACACTAAAACTCTACAATTCACACACAGACGATAAAGAAGAAGCTTATAAAAAAGGAGTCGACAAATTAATGAAGAAACTTGTGGAGAAACCCACGTAGATAGCCTAACCCTTCAAACAGCACGGCGAGCAAGCCAATGATTATAGTAAATTGTTCAAAAGGGTTCATATACAAATATATACGTTTTGTATATTATAATATGTTATAATTAGGCCGGTATTTTATCTGCACCTTCGCCAGCGAGCCAGGTGGCTATAAAATCGCTTTTGCTTTCAAGTTGAACGGTTGGTTTGGCCGCATTAAAATAGCGGTTGCTTTTGGTATCGTTACCCACACCTGCCAAAAAGGCCCAATTACCCCAATTGCTTGCGGGCGAATAGTCTATCAGCTTTTCTTCAAAATATAAAGCGCCTTTTGTCCAGTCAACCTGCAAATCTTTTGTAAGATAGGTTGCCACAGCCTGCCTGCTGTAGTTGCTTATGTACCCGGTAGCATTTAACTCATGCATAGCAGCATCAATATAAGGTACGCCGGTTTCGCCAGTTTTCCAGTGCTCAAATAAATCATCCTGGTTGGTAGCAACATCAGGAGCCTCGTTGTTAAATCCTTCGGACCTGAAAAACTTTTGGCCATGTTTTTTAAACATAAACCTGAAATAATCACGCCAAAGCAGTTCAAGTATTAAGGGCTCGGCGCTATGTAACTGGTGCTCACGCTGATGATTTACAACCTCCCAATACACTTGCCGTGGAGATATACAACCCAATGCCAACCATGGCGATAAATGTGATGACTGCACCGTGCGGTTTTTACCCTGATTGTTTTGCAGGTTATTTGCCAGGTATTGGTACAATTGGCTAAGAGCCGCAGTTTCGCCACCTGTAAATTTGTTTACAGCACGGGGGTCATCAACAGGCTCGGGCACGCCCAGTTCTGCCAATGTTGGCAATTCACCGGCATCAGTAATTTCGGGTGTAGTAATATGATCAGGACTCACAGTACAGGGCCTTACAGTGCTATCTCGTTCTACCTTCTTTTTAAAGGTAACAAAGCTATCAGGTATATCTTTAATAGGAAAAGGCAAATCTTCTTTATGGTACATGGTATGCCCTATAAAGTGTTTCAGGTTTAGCTTTATTTTCCATAACGCAGCTTCTACTGTTTCAGATATTCCGGTTTCATCCGGTGCTACTTCCCTGTGATGGTATACTTCGTTAATATGATATTGTTCGGCAAGTTCAGTAAGTACTTCGGCCGGGTCACCTATGCGGATAATAAGCTCGGCACCAAATGCCTGCAGGTTCTTACGCAAATCGGCAACTGATTGTAACAGAAACCTTGCACGGAAGCTGCCTGTTTTTAAGGCGCCGGTAGCGCTTGTTTTAAAGTAGAAAGGATCAAAAATGAATACCGGCAAAACTTTATCTGCTTTGCGTACAGCTTCAGATAATATTTCATTATCATGTATACGCAAATCATTTCTAAACCAAACCAATATCGTTTTTTCGCTCATAGGGAACAGCTGATCTAACTTATACGTAGATTATACAAAAATGGTGATTATTTCTTTGTTATACATTGTTTCGCTATAATATTTGACATCTGGGTAACATTTCCAGCTAATTAGCGAATTGTTAAAAAGCATGTGGAGATTAATAACACCGGTGCTAAAAGCAGCTAAGAAATAAACCATTTTGCAACTGTTGTAGTTTCCCCTTAGTGCCTTTGTGTTTAAATCTAAAGCACTAAAATAACCCTCAGCCCCAATCGTTTAATTATACATAAGAATGATATTTGCATTTGCTATTTATTGTAACTTTAATTTATAAAACCCATATAATATGGCTACTACCGAAAGCATACAAAAAGCTTATATAGACTTTGTTTTAACCGAGGGAGAGCAACCAAAATCGGTTTACGTTTTTGCCAAAAAAAATAAAATGGCCGAAGAGGAATTTTATCGTTTTTTTGGATCATTTGATGCTATTGAGCAAAGCGTTTGGACCGACCTTGCTAATAAAGCCCTTATCGAAATAAAGGAACAGGAAATTTGGGCGCAATATTCGGCTCGTGAAAAAGCATTGTCTTTTTTCTATAGCTTTTTTGAATTGCTTAAAAGCAGCCGCAGCTTTGCTGTTTACAGCATTAAAAAACAACCCCGCACACTAAGTTCGCCACGTGTTTTGGATGGCCTTAAAGATGTATTTGAAGCCTTTGCTGAAAACATTTTAAATGAGGGCATCGAGACCGCAGAACTATCTGACCGTAAATTTTTCAGCAAGCGTTATAAAGATGCTTTATGGATCCAGTTTGGTTTTGTGCTTAACTTTTGGATTAACGACAATTCGGCCGGATTTGAAAAAACCGATGAAGCTATAGAGAAGGGCGTAAACGTAACATTTGATCTGTTTCAGCGCTCGCCTATTGATAACCTGTTTGAATACGGTAAGTTTCTGGCAAAAAATGGTGGCATAAAAGAAAAAATGGGTTTTGGCACTTTCTAAAAATTCACCATCAACAATATTAGAAGGACATGGTTTCGCCGTTATATTTGATATGGATGGCACGCTGGTTGACAATACCCCATTCCATTTTAAAGCATGGCAAGAGCTTTTTAAGCTCCATAATATGCCCGAACTAAGTAAGCAAACCTACCAAAGTGAGATAAGCGGTGTACCTATACTTATTACCGTTAAAAAATACTTTGGCGATATGTATGATGATACTGGCTTAGATGCCATTGTTAATGAAAAGCAGGAGCTATACAGGCAGGCCTTTCAACCTTATTTAAGGCCAATAAACGGATTAGAGAATTTTCTGATCGAATTAAAAGATGCGGGTATAAAAATGGCTTTAGCTACATCATCAGATATACATGATGTTGATTTTATTTTTAATACCGTACCCATAAGGCAATACTTTGATGCCATTATTATTGGCAGTATGGTGAGCCAGCCTAAACCGAGTCCGCAAATATTTTTTAAAGCCGCTGATCAGTTAAATGCCCGGCCCGAGAAATGTATTGTGTTTGAGGATTCAACCTCGGGCTTAAAAGCAGGTAATAATGCGGGTATGAAGGTTATAGGCATTACTACCAGCCATCCGGCGACGGTAATTAGCCAGGTAGCCAGCCTGGTAATAAATGATTATGCAGATTTAAGCCTGCATAAGCTGGCTGCATTATTTGAGCAATAATTTTATGATTGATAACACTTCAAAAGAACAAAACAGCATACCCACTACTAAGGTTGAACGCAGTGCCAAATTTGTAAAAACAGGCATTAAAATTGGCGGCAACTACATAAAGCATTATTCTAAAAAACTGTTTAACCCGGATATGGATAAATCTGAGTTGAACGAGGATAACGCCACAGACATTTATAAATCATTAAGTGAACTTAAAGGCAGCGCGCTTAAAGTAGCGCAAATGCTTAGCATGGATAAAAACCTGTTGCCACAGGCCTATGTAGATAAGTTTACACAATCGCAATACAACGCGCCGCCATTATCCGGACCGCTAATTGTGCAAACATTCAAAAAATATTTTGGCAAAACTCCTGATCAGATTTACGACAAATTCAATATCCGCTCATCAAACGCAGCATCAATAGGCCAGGTACACCAGGCAGAACTAAATGGCAAGAAACTGGCCGTTAAAATACAATATCCCGGTGTAGGCGATTCCATTTCATCAGACCTTAAACTGATTAAACCCTTTGCCTTTAGAATGCTGGGCATGAGTGAAAAGGAACTGGATATTTACATGAGCGAGGTAGAGGAACGCCTTTTAGAAGAAACCGATTATGAACTGGAAGTACGCCGCTCAATAGAATTTTCTGAGGCATGTGTTAACCTTAATAACATTGTTTTTCCCCAGTATTATCCTCAGCTTTCCAGCAAACGAATCATTACTATGGACTGGCTGGAAGGCAAGCACCTGCGTGAATTTTTAGCAACCAACCCATCACAGGAAAGCCGCGACCTGATAGGCCAGGCACTTTGGGATTTTTACAACTTTCAGCAGCATGAGCTTCGTGCCGTACATGCCGATCCGCATCCCGGTAATTTTATGATTACTACTGATGGCAAGCTGGGTGCTATTGACTTTGGCTGTATAAAAGAGATGCCTGATAATTTTTATTACCCTTTCTTCGCGCTTACCTCAACTAATTTATTTGATGATAAGGAAGAGACCATTAAAGCCTTCCGCAGGCTGGAAATGATATTGCCTAATGATACACCAGCCCAGATAGAGTTTTACTACACCATGTTTAAGCACATGATAACTCTGTTTGCCAAACCTTACATAACAGATCTTTTTGATTTTGGCGAAACCGCCTTTTTTGATGAGCTGTTTGGCTTTGGCGAAAAAGTTTCTAAAATGCCCGAGTTTAAACAAGCCCGGGGTGCAAAGCATTTCATTTATGTAAACCGCACCAACTTTGGGTTGTATAATATTCTGCATGAGTTAAAGGCCCGTGTTAAAACAGATACATATAAGCCGCATGTTGAGGTAGTGGTTTAGAAGTTGTAGTGAGCGGCTTGCTGAGCTGTTTTCTTACCTTTGTTACTTATCTCATCACTCTTTTCTCTATTTAAAACAGCCTACGTTTTCCATTGTTGCACATTTACAATGAAAGTGTTACTTGCCGGCGCAAATGGATATATAGGTACACGGCTTATTCCTGTTTTGCTGGAAAAGGGCCATACTGTAATTTGCCTTGTGCGCGATAAGCGTCGCTTTCATGAACAAAACGATTACAGCAACCGGGTAACCCTCCTCACTGCCGACCTGCTTAACGAAAAAAGCATTGAACAACTACCTGCCGATATTGATGCCGCCTATTACCTTGTACATTCCATGGCACAAGCCGAAGACTTTGCTGCCCTTGAGGCATTATCGGCACATAACTTTACATTGGCCATTAATAAAACCAATTGCCAACAAATTATTTATTTAAGCGGTATTACCAACGCGCCTGAATTATCAAACCATCTGCTTTCGCGCAGGCATGTTGAAGATGTACTGAAAGAAGCTAAGGCGGCACTAACCGTTCTTAGGGCTGCTATTATCATTGGCTCGGGCAGTTCATCTTTTGAGATAATTCGCGACCTTACCGAGAAACTGCCCGTAATGACGGTACCCCGCTGGGTAAATACCAAATGCCAGCCCATTGCTATACGCGATGTATTGGGCTACCTTGAAGGCGTATTACTTAACCACAAAGCGTTTAACAAAACCTTTGATATTGGCGGGCCTGATATACTCAGTTTTAAGCAAATGATGCTTACCTATGCCAAAGTGCGCAAGCTTAATCGGTATATGATTACAATTCCTTTTCTGTCGCCCAAAATATCATCTTACTGGTTATACTTTGTTACGTCTACAAGCTACTCGCTTGCCCAAAGCCTGGTAGATAGCATGAAGAATGAAACTATTATGAAAAATCATGATATTGACGATGTAGTAAAGCGGGAATGCATTAGCTATAAGGAAGCTTTGAAACTTGCCTTTAAAAAGATAGAACAAAACTCCATTGTAAGTAGCTGGAAAGATGCACTGAATAATGGTTACCTTACATCAGGCTTTATGGATCAGATAAAAGTACCGCAAAATGGCACACTGGAATATAAAATAAAACAACCCTTTAAACGCGACAGTGCCGAGGTGCTTAAAAATATTATGGCAATTGGTGGCAACCGCGGCTGGTATTATTGGGACTGGATATGGAGCATCCGTGGTTTTTTGGATAAGTTATTTGGCGGGGTTGGCTCAAGGCGCGGGCGCACCAGTGATGTAAATATTTCGCCCGGTGATGTGATTGATTTTTGGCGGGTACTAATTGCCGATAAAATAAACCATCGCTTATTATTGTATGCTGAAATGAAACTCCCCGGAGAGGCGTGGCTGGAGTTTAAAATAGTGCAGCGTAACAACGAAACATTTTTAAGTCAGGTGGCTACTTTTAGGCCGCGGGGCTTGTGGGGGCGCATGTACTGGTATGCAATGTGGCCCTTCCATCTCTTTATATTTAAGGGAATGGCGCATAAAATTGTAAGCTTTGCAGAAGGTGATGGATCATAGTTCATCGCTACATTTAAAAATATCCTTTTCGGTGCTATCTAATTACCATCAACATTGAAAGTATAAAACATGAGTACATCAATATTAGTTACCGGCGGTTCGGGGTTGTTAGGGAAGGCATTAACAAATGCTTTGTTATCCAAAGGCTATACGGTTAGTCATTTAAGCCGCAGCCAGGGGGCGAATAAACAAGTAAAAACTTTTTTATGGGACGTAGAGAAGGGGCAAATTGATGAACACTGCCTTGATGGTGTAGATACTGTTATCCATTTGGCAGGCGCAGGCATTGCCGATAAACGTTGGACCAATGACCGCAAACAGTTATTGATTGAAAGCCGCACTAAATCAATAGGATTAATATATGAGCTGATAAAAAAAACCCACAACCGGGTAAAGTCTATAATATCGGCATCTGCCACCGGGTATTACAGCAACCGCGGCGATGAATTGCTTACCGAAGACAGTCCGCCCTCACATGATTTTTTAGGCATCTGCTGTGTTGAATGGGAAAAAGCTGTTGATAAGGGCGAGCAGTTGGGTTTGCGCATATTAAAATACCGCACAGGGGTAGTACTTACTGAATATGGCGGCGCTTTACCGCAACTGGCTTTACCTGTAAGGTTTGGTATTGGTTCGCCAATTGGTTCGGGCAAACAATGGGTGCCCTGGATACACCACCATGATGTGGTGGCTATGTATATTGAGGGAATTGAGAACCATGCTTTAAAGGGTGTATTTAATATGGTAGCCCCGCATTGTGTTACCAACGGTCAATTAAGCCAGGCAGTTGCTAAACAACTAAACCGCCCGTTTTGGGCGCCAAACGTTCCATCGTTATTAATAAAATTATTATTTGGAGAAATGGCAACAGTAGTATTGGGAAGCACCCGGGTATCGGCACAAAAAATCCAAGATGCCGGTTTTAAATTCAAATACCCGGACATTGCACCAGCATTAAAAGAAATTTATGGATAAGGGTACACCTCAATGTAAGCGGCTGGAAGCGGCGGTATACAGGTGTTCGGAAGATTAAAAAGAAGCGGCGGCTTGTGCGATTCCCATCTTGAGAGGGCGTAGCGGTGTGTCCTTTGTGCGTGAATAAACACACCCCTGCAGCCGCACCACCGACGCTCCCCCTCTCAAGAGGGGAATTTTGTTAGCAATACCAATTTCCCGAACACCTGTGGTGCGCGGTACTGATGCCGCGCTTTACTTCCGTATTTTTAATCCGGATAGCCCACTGAAAAAGTTTGACCCTAAATTAGAATACATAAAAATGGGTTCCGGAATATGCCGACCTCAGCAAATATCCAAAACCCATTGTAGATCATTCTTTCGCCCGCGAAAGATGCTTGAAAGCTTTTAAAGCAGCGTTGAGCAAATAGTTAGTGTGTAACGGTTGATATTTGCCATTCAAACCTTAATGGAGCATTTGAAGGTATCGTGCCATTAGAACTACCTCCAGCACCATACATTAATCTCGAAGGTATAAGCATCGAAATAGATGTCCCTTCTCCTGCAAAGCTTTGTAGAGTGTCATGTACTCCGGGAGCTAAAGTAGCAAAAGCGAATGTTGTAGCAGGAGCTAATGTAGCTGCCGTTGTTATAGATGCTTGATCAATATAAGTATTGTTTAAAAGAGCACCTGAATAAGTAGCTACAATTGTAGAAAAATCATCTATATAAGTACCAGGAGTTTTATCTTTTAATATTTTATAATAAATTCCTGTGGCCGTTTTTGTATAACCACTTAAAGCATTAGCTGTCATATAATTGCGTATTACCAGGTCATCATACACTTGTTGGTCATTTATAACATGCACGTAATAATCAAGCGACTGGTTACCTGCAATACGGGTGTTAACATTAGTTACACTACCAGAACCATAACCGACAGTTCCGTATGCCAGGCGCGATGGTATCAGTAAGCGCATGCTGCCATCCCTGTACTTTAATATATTTTTAATTCCAAGCATTAAACCCTTAGGCAAATTGGCTGATGTTGTATTGTTAGATATGTAAAGGTGACCCAAATAGTTATAAATATGATTTATAATAGTGTCAGATAAAGTATACTTACCATCAAAAGATTTTCGCGTAAATACAATTGATACCAGGTCTGAATACTCAAGCGGCACACCAACACCTTTGTTTATAATCTTATAGTACATACCTGTGGTATCGCCCCCGGTAGTATCCTTGCTAAAGCCTGTAAGGCCGTTAGCGGCTATGTAGCCCTGTATCTGTTGGTCGTCGTATTGTTTAATATCCGGCTCGGTACCAGTTTTTCTGCATGCTGTTAGGCCTGCTGCGGCAATTAATAAAAAGGTAAAAATTTTGTGTTTCATCTAAATCAGTTCGTTACATCTAAAAGTTTTATATCAAAATCCACCACAGAGTTTGCCGGCAAGCCTATATCGAGCTGGTCATATGCGCCGTATGCATAACGTGATGGTGATAATATTCGTATTTGGCCACCTTTTTTAATTAATGGAATGGCTAATTTCCAGGCCCTCATAACCGAGCCCAGTGTAAAAGACGGGTGAAAGTTATTGCTGTTGGTAAACGTTTGGCCGCTGGTTAATATCTTTCCTGTAAAATCAACCGTAATATTGGTTGAGTTGGTAAACAACGAGTTGCCCGCACCAGGTGCTATCACTATATAGTATATACCCGTGGCCACACCTGCGCTATCTACCTGTTTGGCAGTAGTACTTAAACCGTTGGCTGATATATAATCTGTTATGATCTTATTATCAACCACCGCCTGCGCATTTATCTTATCCAGTTCGCTCGCTGTTTTTTTACAGGAGGCAAAGCCAGCAGTAACACATACCAATAAGATGAGCAATAACCTGTTCATACTGTTTTTCAGAAGGCAAATTTATTCTTTTATATTTCAAAAACAGCAGCTTAACACTTTTTAACAATTGGAGGGTTTATAAAAAGGAGGTTCAGGGTTTATAATTAACTGTAAGCTGGTTTATTTTCTTGAGCATATCCGTCAAATATTGCTTGTCGGCATCGCTAATGTGGGCGTTTAAATAGTTATTGAACTCCTTAACTACGTTTTTTGCCAGCTGTCGTTTTTCTTTACCCAGGTCTGTCAAATAAATTTTAACGGAGCGCTTATCTCCCTGGTTTGATTCGCGATAGATGAGGCCTGTTTTCTCCAGCTGATTAAGCATACGCGATAAACTGGTTGATTTTAAGCCCAGCAGCGCGGCCGCCTGTGATACGGTTGTACCCTCTTCATCAATATTTATAAGCAAATAACCAATAGATTGTGTAATGCCAAATTCGGTAACTAACTGGTTATAGCGGTTAGCAACTGTTTGCCAAACAATCTTTAAAAAATAATCAATAGTTTCCTGGTGTTTTACACTCCCTCGCATAGCTAACAAACATAATACTT
>JAQBNY010000101.1 GCA_028288315.1 Mucilaginibacter sp. | reverse complement strand
AGGTGTTTTTTTCCTTCTTCTCGCCATACGCTAACTGAACAGCAGCGTATCCGTCTGTTTCAACAGACCTGATCTGAGTTACTACGCAAGGGCCAGCTTCGATTACAGTACAAGGGATATTTTTCCCCGCCTCATCGAAAATGCTGGTCATTCCTACTTTTTTACCAATAATTCCTGACATTTTCTTTATTTTATTTGTGCCCATCGAAGCAGTAGGGCTTCGTTCAAGGCATATTATTTCCCCCGTAAGGGACGGCAAAGATAGAAATTTTGTATTAAATGTCAAATAGTTAGCAAGTTATTTTTTTATAATTTTTGCATACTTGTTTCAATAGGCAGTTTTGACGTATTATATTGAAGATTAAGCGGTTTAATTTGGAGCACCCGAAGATCTTAATATTATAGCAATATACATTACGAAGCATATGATGGCAATGTTGTAGCATACATGCCAAACTACTTTATAAATATGGAAATTTTGGATAATAACTGGCGGCTGGTCTGCATGCTCGCATGTACAGCCATTAAGAAAGTTCATTTATTAGGATTGCTCCATTACCTTTGAATTTGATGTTTTAAATCATCCCCTTGCAATACTTATTCCAATGGCTGATCAGTAATTTTTGTCCAAATTTAGTAAAACCACCACCCATACCAGGGGTTGGTGTAAATTCGCCAAATACAGCGCCTTTATCAGTAGCATACAAATCAATTCTTACAAAAACTTTATAAGATTTGCTTAATTCTTTTGCTTGCGCTAATATTTCATTAAAACATTTTGGCGGCGGAGTATATGAGCCTGATGGATAAATTTTATTAACTGATGGTATTAACTCCCATTGTTCAGTATAAAAAGTGCTGGTTCCGGTATTGGGGCTAAACCTATCAATTATATTGACGCATGCAATTTCACCATTAAAGCAAAAAAGCTTGTAATCATTAAGAATTTTTTGCTCTCCATTTTCATCCTTCAAAAATTCTTCAATTAAAAATTGTAGATTTTCGTTATTATCTATAGCTTGCTGTAAAACAGCTTTTAACTCATCTGTTGAATAGGCTTTATTTTCAAACAAATTATAGCCTTCCTTCATCAAAAATACAAGCTTTGATGAATGACCAATGGTTGGCCTGATTACATAATTTTTAGGGAAAGCATCAAAGTTAATATCCTTTATATTTCTGCCACACCAGTATAACTGGGGTACCCTGCAGTTATGAGCTAATGCGAAATTTCTTGAATTAAGTTTATTGCTTAGTTTCCGCTGCCAATTTTCAACGTTTCTCCATTTTTCAATGGGATCATCCGGAGCTGTAATAGTATTTCTAACTTTCTCGGCATTAGGGTCTGACCAAAATTTTCTGTGTCTGGTTTTAATTCTCGTGGTAATCTCATTGGGCATTTTGAAAATGCCAATAATAAATGCTAACAACATATTATTAATGCTAAAGTTAATTGGTATTCAAAAGGAATTCGCTGTAATACTTGTGAAGAGATATCTTACAATATCACATTCAATATTATTATTATTGGAGAGGATCGGAAAAGTGTATAATGGCTTAGGTTATGATTTAAAGGTAAAATACATACCTTTAAAAAGCTAATAAAAACAAAAAAGTGTTCCGGATTGCTCACTCTTTGTGCTAAATCTGCTGATTAGTTAGGCAGCTCCTGCTAACTCAAGCATAAATAACTTAGAAATAGATACAATTATTGAATTTACAGGCAGAAGAGCCTTACTTATTTACAGGCTGAATAGGTAACCCATGACATTGATAAAAAATGTTAGTATTATAGTTATAAAAAATAATAACTACTCTTTCATGAGCCGTCTTATCAATTCGGCACTTTGCTTGTTACCTTCTTCCAGCCTTCCCCTGAAAAAAGCCTGCACCTCGTTAAAGTGCTTTTTGTAACCTTCCATATCGCCATAACCTATAATAGCCGACCATTCCCTTACTGCTGAATGAAATTCCAAATCGTCGCCACGGATGGTTTTATCATACAGTGCGGTTTCAATTGATTCCTCCAACAGTTGTTCATTTTTAAATAGATACTCGGCTATTCCCAGGCGAAGGCGGAATGGAGGGGTTTGACAAATGAGATTATCATAAGGGTTTACACCTAAGTGGTACCAGGCATCAACCATACTTAATATACTCAGATGCGAATTTGATTTTTGCAGCTCGGGCTTTTGCGACAAAGAAAATTCACGCATTACTTTATCATTCAGCATAATAGGCTTTCGGCTTTCATGGAAAACAAAATCGCGGGCCTTATATAACCGTTTTCTGAATTCACTTTCTTCCTCTTTTATCATCAGCTTAAACAATTCCGATTCTGATGTAGCATATTGTTTAACTTGGTGCCTGGCATAAGGGTTTAGTATTGCAAGCCCTGCATACACGTGTGCCTTATAACTAAATATTCTTAACGTGGTAAGTATCTTTACATTATCAATACCACCTATATAAGACGCATTCTCCCAGGGGAAAAATCCTGCAGACTTCCATGCGGTGCCCATACTTTCAAAACCTACATGGGTTACTGCCTGGGTATCAGCTACTATTTTATCATGCTCATGGTAATCGGCAATTTCAACAATGTCTGTCTTAATGGAGGTGAACAGGTCAAACATGCGCTTGTAGGCATCCTTATCACAACGGTGAGGGATAAGTATCAGTTTTTGCCCTGTAGGCTCAAAGCCCGGGCCATGCATAGCATGAAAGGTAATTATCTGCGCATCGGCAGGCAGGTACTTTTCAAATATGGTTATCTCGGGATGTTTAACAGATGTTTGCCCGGCTACTATAGCGCCGTATTTAGTTGCCGGCCCATACAACGCAACCACATGCTCCAGTTTATCGGCTTCAACAGAATAAATGATTAGGTCACTAACTCGCGCCACATCTTTGCCATCATCCATCAGGGTTATTCCAAACGGATCAAGCTCCTGATGCAGCCTTTCGCGGTTAACGGGCAAATCGCAACCGAACACCATATAGCCGGCCTTTGCAAAAGTTTTGGCGTATAAACGCCCCATATCCCCTAACCCAATTAATCCTATCCGCATTGTCTTAAAATAAAAAGCCTAATATATATGCTTTTGTTAATTACATACAATTATATATAGTTAAGTTGCTTGCAAAAAATAGCATTTCGTAAAGATTATGTGAGGTTTATGTATAAAAGAACAATTATTTACAAACTTTAAATAATATTGTTACGTTTAAGTATTAATTAAACTCTTAACAGATTCTTATACGATACTTACTTATTATTATGATGAAGCTTTTTAAACTACAAACCATTATTTTGATATTACTTGCTTTAAGTAATGTAGAGTATGGCTATGCACAGGATACTACTAATGCTATTAATACTATTAAAAAAGCAAAGTCTACCGCAAGGGCAGTAACATATAATCCTTACACTAAAAGATATTATTATAAAAAAACGCCGGCTACTGTTACCCAAACTCCGGGTAGTGCTAATACGCCAGCGACAACTACTCCAATACAACAACAACCGGCACAACAACAACCAGTACAACAACAACCAGTACAACAATCAGTAGATTCTGCACCGGTTGATAAAAGCCTGCATGGGCAGTATCAATATCTGCTTACTAAAGTTTATGGTCAGCAGCAGCCATTGGTTTCAGCATTATTTAAAAATTATTCAGATACATTGAGTGCAGTCCGCCGACAATTAAAAGAGGCGCAGGCAACACTTGCCGCACAAACAAAAACTATTGATACTTTAAAAGCTGCTGCAACAACTAAAGACCAAACACTTGCCCAATCAAAAGAAAAAGTTGACGAGGTAAACTTGTTAGGAATACCCTTAACAAAGGCCACCTATAATTTAATTATGTGGGGATTGGTTATTGGCTTTGGCGCCATAGCGGCCATTGTAATTAGCAGGTCAGGCAGTCATAGTCATGAGGCTAAGTATCGCATTAAGCTATATGAGGAATTAGAGGAAGAATACAAAACCTACAAAATTAAAGCCAACGAAAAGGAAAAGAAACTTGCCCGCGAATTGCAAACAGAGCGCAATAAGCTGGATGAGTTGCTGGGAAATGGGTAATATTTACCCACAATAAAAGCTTTTTTTGAATGAACCTTACCTCACCTGATTAAAGGCACATCACTAGCAACTCATCAGCAAGAAGTATTAAATCAACCACCCGGCCTGGAAGTGCCTCAAATGGAATAAAAACGCTATTGCGGTTACTGTTAACGATCAATCTGGCAATAGGCTTACCTTTGCGAGAGTATTAATTTATATTAGTCGTAATCGCCCCCTTAACTTGTCGTATTTACACATTATAGTTGTTAATATGCGCCTGTATCTTTACATAAATTAAAACCCAACAATTATGACAACTCAAATTTTTGTGAACTTACATGTTAAGGATCTTAACAAATCGGTAGCGTTCTTTACCAAGCTTGGTTATACTTTTAACCCGCAATTTACCGATGAAAATGCAACCTGCATGATAATCAGCGATACTATATACGTTATGTTATTGGTTGAACCTTTCTTTCAGTCATTTACCAAAAAGGATATTGTAGATACCAGCAAAGCGCAGGAATGTACTGTAGCCCTGTCTACAGATAGTAAAGAAGCAGTTGATGACATTGTAAAAAAGGCAATAGAAGCCGGTGGCAGAATACCAAAACCAGAGCAGGATTACGGATGGATGTACCAACACAGCTTTGAAGATTTAGATGGCCACCTTTGGGAATACGTATGGATGGATCCTGCCGGACCACCACAGGGATAAGTTACCCTTTTCCCAACCCGTCATTGCGAGGTACGAAGCAATCCTCCACAAGCTTGTCGACAACTTTTCTGTTGGAGATTGCTTCGTACCTACCCATGACATATTTAATTATATGGGTCATGCTGAGCTTGTCGAAGCATCGCGGGCGGGCCTTTGCGCACGTCCTTCGACAAGCTCAGGATGACCCCAGCAAATGTCATTTCCCTTTCAGAGGCCTCGGATTTTAAAACTCGCAATGACGGGTTTGTTTTAAACTAAAAAAGCCATTCTTTTTCAAGAATGGCTTTTATTATAGATCTTCCGGTACAATTATACTTTGATCTCCACTTCAACACCGCTTGGCAATTCAAGCTTCATTAAAGCATCTACAGTTTTTGAATTAGAGCTGTAGATATCCAATAAACGCTTGTA
>JAQBNY010000064.1 GCA_028288315.1 Mucilaginibacter sp. | reverse complement strand
TATTACCCGTTCGGCATCTATTGCTAAACAGGCTATTGATAAAAATTTACAAACAAAGGCCGAGTTTACCATTACACCAGGATCAGAACTGGTACGTTACACTGTTGAGCGCGATGGTTACTTAGGCACCTTTGAGAGCATGGGCGGTGTAGTATTGGCTAATGCCTGCGGTCCGTGTATTGGCCAGTGGGCCCGTCATACTGATGACCCTACCCGTAAAAACTCTATCATCACATCGTTTAACCGTAACTTTGCTAAACGCCAGGATGGTAACCCTAACACACACGCGTTTGTTGCCTCTCCGGAGATTGTTACCGCGTTTGCTATAGCTGGTGATTTAACTTTTAACCCGCTTACCGATACGTTGACCAATAAAGACGGCGAGCAAGTTAAATTTGACGAGCCTGAAGGTATTGAAATGCCGATAAGAGGTTATGCTGTTGAGGATGCCGGTTACCAGGCCCCTGCCGAAGATGGCAGCAAGGTTGAAGTTTTGGTTAGCCCAACATCATCACGTTTGCAACTGCTTGAGCCATTTAAGGCTTGGGAAGGTACTGATATTACTGGTTTAAAGCTGTTAATTAAGGCTCGTGGTAAATGTACTACTGACCATATTTCTATGGCAGGACCATGGTTAAAGTTCCGTGGCCACCTTGATAACATATCAAACAATATGCTCATAGGTGCTATCAACTACTTTAATAATACTCCTGATAGCGTTAAAAATGAACTGACCGGCGAATACGGTCCGGTTCCGGCTACACAGCGCGATTATAAAGCACATGGCATTGGATCTATTGTAGTAGGCGACGAAAACTATGGCGAAGGTTCATCACGTGAGCACGCAGCTATGGAGCCCCGCCACTTGGGTGTACGTGCCATACTGGTAAAATCATTTGCCCGTATCCACGAAACCAACCTTAAAAAACAAGGTATGTTGGCTATAACCTTTGCTGATAGCAACGACTACGAGAAAATACAGGAAGACGACAACATTGATATTGTTGGCTTAACCACTTTTACTCCTGGCAAACAGTTAACCGTAGTATTACACCATAAAGATGGTTCAACCGAATCATTCCCGGTTAACCATACTTATAATGCTCAGCAAATTGAGTGGTTTAAAGCAGGCGGTGCATTAAATATTATCCGCAGGCAAATGGCTTCTTAATTAGAGGTAAAAGTCGAAAGGTAAAGCTGAAAGGTAATAACTCTCTGCCACTTAAAAATACCAAGCCTTCCCAATTGGGGAGGCTTTTTTTGTTTGCATTAATGCGTCATTGCGAGGAACGAAGCAATCCCCGACATGCTTGTAGCAACCTTTCTATTGGGGATTGCTTCGCTATGCTCGCAATGACGCTCTTTTATAAAAAGGCGACGAGTTTCCAACTTCGTCCTAAAGTCCTTTATATGCTTGTCGCTTACTTTCCTGTCGGGGATTGCTTCGTTCCTCGCAATGACGCGCGGCAATAAAAAAGGCGATGAGCTTACACTCATCGCCTTTTTATTATCATGCATTAAGGCTTTTAAAACCTCTCCGCTAAAAACTTACCTGTATGGCTATCCTCAACTTTTATCAAATCCTCCGGCAGGCCTTCAAATACTACTTTACCGCCGCGGTCGCCGCCTTCGGGGCCAATATCTATTACCCAATCGGCACATTTAATCACGTCCATATTGTGTTCAATAACAATAATAGTGTTACCGTGCTCTAACAGGGCATCAAATGATTTTAGCAGTTTTTTAATATCAGCAAAATGCAAGCCTGTTGTAGGCTCATCAAAAATGAACAGCGTTTTATGCGTGTTGTTACCTTTCACCAGGAAAGATGCCAGCTTAATACGCTGCGCCTCGCCGCCTGATAGTGTGTTTGATGATTGCCCTAACTGAACATAGCCTAAACCAACATCAACCAAAGGCTTTATTTTATTGATAATCTTAGGCTCTTTGGCAAAAAACTCCAGGCCTTCGTCAATGGTCATCTCTAGTACCTCAGATACGTTTTTATCCTGGTAAGTAACATCAAGTATATGCTGTTTAAAGCGCTTACCATTGCAAGCTTCGCAGGTTAAAAAGATATCGGCCATAAACTGCATCTCTATCTTCACCTCACCCTCGCACTGGCAAACATCACAACGGCCACCTTCAACATTAAAAGAAAATGCGGATGGTTTTAGTCCGGCGGCTTTAGCAACCGGCAAGGCTGCATACAAATTACGAATCTCGTCCCAGGCCTTAACATAGGTAACCGGGTTTGATCGTGATGAGCGTCCTATAGGATTCTGGTCAACCAGTTCCACCTGTTCTATTTTAGAATAGTCGCCCTCAATGCTATCGTACGCACCGGTTTGGTCGCCACTATAATTGCCTAATGTTTTTTGTAATGCAGGTGCCAGTATGCGTTTAACCAAACTGGTTTTACCTGAGCCGGATACACCAGTCACTACAGTAAGCACCCCTAACGGAAACTTAGCATCAGCATGTTTCAGATTATTTTCGCGGGCGCCTTTTATCTCAATAAAATCGTTCCATTTACGCCTGCTTGTTGGAATCGCAATTTCTTCGCGGCCGCTCAGATATTTGCCGGTAAGGCTATTATCATCAACAATAATCTGGTCATACGTGCCGGTAAATATAAGGTTACCACCATGCGTACCTGCTTCCGGACCAATATCAATAATATGGTCGGCGGCTTTCATTATCTCTTCTTCGTGTTCCACAACTAAAACAGTATTGCCCACGTCACGTAATGATCGTAATACGGTTATCAGCCGTTGTGTATCGCGTGGGTGCAGGCCTATACTTGGCTCATCCAATACATAAACCGAGCCTACTAAACTACTGCCCAAAGAAGTAGCCAGGTTAATACGCTGCGACTCGCCACCTGAGAGGGTATTTGATAAACGGTTAAGCGTTAAATAGCTTAAACCTACATCATTTAAAAAACTCAGGCGATTGGTTATCTCCAGCAACAGGCGCTTACCTACTTTAACATCAGTTTCATTCAGTTTTAAATTGCTGAAAAATTCCAGCGCTTTATCTAATGGCATCAACACCACATCAGTGATGGACTTGCCATCTATTTTTACATATGATGCATCTTTACGCAAGCGGCTGCCCTTACATTCCGGACAGGTGGTTTTACCACGATAACGGGATAGCAGCACACGATACTGGATCTTATATGTCTGCTCCTCCATTTCTTTAAAGAAAGCATCCAGTCCCCTAAAATATTGATTGCCGGTCCAAAGTAAGCGTTGCTGTTCTTCGGTCAACTGGTTATATTGGCGATGTATAGGGAAATCAAACTTCAAGGAGTTCTTTACCAGCACCTCATTCCACTCACGCATTTTTTCGCCGCGCCATGGTGCAATAGCACCCTCATAAACGGTTTTGCTTTTATCAGGAATAACCAAGTCCTCATCAATGCCTATAACCTTGCCGTAACCCTCACATTTTTTGCAGGCACCGTAAGGGTTATTAAAGCTAAAAAAGTTTGGTGAAGGCTCTTCAAAACGCATACCATCCAACTCAAAGCGGTCGCAGAAGAAACGCTCGGCTTCTTCATCGGCTTCCGGCTGGCGGTAACGTACATAACAATCTCCCTTACCTTCAAAGAAAGCGGTTTGGATACTATCGCCTAAGCGGCTTATGGTCTCGTCTTCTTGATTCTTAGTGACACGGTCAATAACAATGCGTACCGGTAAATCGTGAGTAGTAAGTGCTGTGTTACGGGCTGTTTCATCACTTTCAGCCTGTAGTTTAGCCGCCTCGGCCATTGCATCGCTTTCGGCTTTAGCTTTCTTGCTTTTAGCTTTCGGCTTTACACTCCCAACTTCTTCTTCAATTAATAGTAAATTGTTATTGATGCTTTCATCCTCCAGCATTTCTTCAATACGGGATAACTTACCGTTATACTCCACCCTCACAAACCCTTTTTGCAATAACACCGCAAGCTCTTCTTTCAAACTGCGGTTGTTATGCGGATGCAGGGGGCAAAGTATGGTTACTTGCGTATCATCAGGCATCGCGGTAATAAAGTTGATAACATCTGTCACCGAATCTTTTTTAACTATACCGCCTGATATAGGTGATATGGTTTTGCCGATGCGTGAGAATAGCAGCTTTAAATAATCATATATTTCGGTTGATGTACCTACGGTTGAGCGTGGATTGCTTGTAATTACCTTCTGTTCTATTGCTATTGCCGGGGCTATGCCTTTAATATAATCTACATCGGGTTTATTCATCCGGCCTAAAAACTGGCGGGCATATGATGAAAGGCTCTCTACATAACGGCGTTGCCCCTCGGCGTATAAGGTATCAAATGCCAGGGACGATTTACCCGAGCCCGACATGCCGGTAACAACTACTAGCTTATTTTTAGGGATGGCCACATCTATGTTCTTAAGGTTGTGTACCCTTGCCCCTTTTATGATAATATTATGTTGCGGATCTTTTTCTGCTTCTTTGATCATTATATTTTTTTACACTTACAGCGAGTTCATAATAAAATTGTTACAATTGAATTAAACTATAACATAAACTTCAATTCAACTATTTAAGGATTAAAATTTCAACCCTCAGAATAGTTCTTAAATATTGAGCCTAAAATGCGTTTAAAATCATTTATTATGATATATTGACTATGAACCAGCTTTCGAAATGCAAAAATCCTAAAATATTTAGCGTTATCCAAATAGGTTAAAGTATTAGTAGGTGGTTTATAAGTGATTAGTTAAATAATTTGCATTATGCTGACAGGATTTCTACAGAATTTATTTTTATCTTAGCATAACAAACCCGATTAAAAAATATTTGTTTTTATTTTTTAAGATTATTATATTTGAGGGTAACAATTTCTTAACCCCTAAAAGAAACGATATAGATAGAACTCTACATTTAATAACGACAAAATTTTTAATTTAGTTTATTAGTAGCTTTCTATGGATTTTCAATTGAAAAGTGATCAGGATCT
>JAQBNY010000051.1 GCA_028288315.1 Mucilaginibacter sp. | reverse complement strand
ATACTACTTTTTCAAGTGTAGATTCTATAAAATATTACACCAAAATATTAAACACCGGTATGATGACTATGGAGCCATCCACCGGAAAAATAAAAGTTTGGGTTGGTGGTATTGATCATAAATTTTTTAATTACGATCACGTAAATCAGGCCAAGCGCCAGGCGGGTTCTACCTTTAAGCCGTTTGCTTATGTAACCGCTTTAGATAATGGCTTTACCCCATGCGATAAGTTTACCGACAAACCGGTGACCATTAAGTATAAAGACAATGGCAAAGATGATGTTTGGCAACCTAATAATGCCGACTTCCACTTCTCTTACCAAGAAATGTCATTACGTTGGGCAATGGGTAAATCTGTAAATTCTATTACCGCACAGGTAACCGAGCATGTAGGTTGGGATAAAATTGTACAGTATGCCCACAAAATAGGTATCGAAAGTCCGCTAAAATCAGTACCATCTGTATCATTGGGCTCAAATGATGTATCGGTATTTGAAATGGTACGTGCCTATAGTACGTTCCTTAACAAAGGTGAAAAAGTTGATCCGCTGCTGGTAACCAAAATCACCGACCAAAAAGGAAATTTGATAGAAGAGTTTACCCTTAAAACTGAAAAAGTTTTAAGCGAGGAAACCGCCTGGTTAATGCTTTATATGTTCCGCGGAGGTATGGAAGAACCGGGTGGCACCTCACAAGCACTTTGGGAGTACCCAACCCTATGGAAAAAGAATAACCAAATTGGTGGTAAAACCGGTACCTCAAGCGATTATGTAGATGGCTGGTACATGGGTATTACTAAAGACCTGGTAACCGGTATATGGGTTGGTGCCGATGATCGTAGCGTACACTTCACCACATCAGAAACAGGTGAAGGCTCACACACGGCCCTGCCTATTTTTGGCGCCTTTATGGAAAAGGTTTATGCCGATCCAAAATCTGGCTATACATACGGGCCATTCCCTAAACCATGGGTTAAAATCACTAAGGAATATGTGTGCCCATCGCCAATAATAAGGGAAGATACTACAACAACAGATAGCCTGACTATGCCATTAGATTCTGCAATGATAGTACCACCACCGGCAACAGAAGAAAATCCGGAAAATAAAACGCCTCCGCCACACAAATAAATAGTGTCACATTAATGCTTGCTTTACGCAGGCATTTTTAGTTAAATTAGCATATTGCATAAATAGCATATATATGAATAAACTTTATACGCTCAATAAGTTAATAAAATATCCTTTTATATTATTGTGCCTTACAGCATCATTGTTGTTTAATCAACAGGCTAAAGCACAATACTTCGGGCAAAACAAAGTACGTTACAAAAACCTAAAATTCAAGGTTTTTAAAACACCGCATTTCGAGATATACTATTACATTAAAAACGATAGTATGATTAAACGCTTTGCACAGGAGAGCGAGTTGTGGTACACTTTGCACCAGCAAGTATTTCGTGATACCTTTAACAAACCTAACCCTATCATATTATATGCAAATCACCCGGATTTTCAGCAAACCACCGCAATTGAAGGCGAAATAAGTGTAGGTACAGGTGGTATAACAGAGGGCCTTAAAAACCGGGTGGTAATGCCGGTTATGGAAACCAACCAAACTACCCGCCACGTAATTGGCCACGAGTTGGTTCATGCGTTTCAATATCATACTTTACTGGGTAAAGATTCAGCCAATTTTGAGAACATTGGTAACCTGCCCTTATGGATGATTGAAGGTATGGCAGAATACCTTTCATTGGGTAAAAAAGACGCTTACACTGCCATGTGGATGCGTGATGCTTATTTGAACCATGATATTCCTACCATAAGAGATTTGACGGAGTCTAATAAATATTTCCCCTACCGTTACGGCGAGGCCTTTTGGTCATTTTTAGGCTCAACCTATGGCGATACCATTATTGTTCCTTTTTTTAAAAATACCGCGCGCTTTGGCCTTGAGTATGGCATAAGGCGCACATTTGGGTATGATGATAAAACATTATCCCGTTTATGGAAAAATTCAATTGAACAAACCTATAAGCCTTATTTAAAAGATACCACGCAAACCCCGGTTGGTAAGCGCATTATTGATGATAAAGTTGGCGGCGATCTTACTGTTGCGCCATCTGTTAGTCCGGATGGTAAGTACCTTGCCTTTCTGTCATCAAAAAGCCTGTTCAGTATTGATCTTTATCTGGCCGATGCGCAAACAGGCAGGATAATAAAGCGGCTAACAAGCAAGGTATCTAACACGCATATTGATGAATTTAATTTTATAGAATCGTCTGGCGCGTGGTCGCCTGATGGTAAAAAATTCGCCTTTAGCGTGTTCAGCAAAGGGCGCAACAGGCTGCTGGTTGTTGAGGTGCCTAACGGGCGTGTATTGAATGATATTTCAATGGGCAAAGCCGAGCAGTTTAGTAATGTTTCGTGGTCGCCTGATGGTAAGAGTGTAGTATTCCAGGGATTATCAGAAGGCCAGGGCGATCTGTATCTGTATAACTTTGACACCCGGAAGGTCACCCAAATAACTAACGATAAATACTCTGATTATCAGCCAAGCTTTTCAAAAGATGGTAAAAAGATTATCTACTCGAGCGACAGATCAACTTATGATACACATTTATCACAAGATATATCATTTAACCTTGCCGAACTTGACCTTGCTACAGGTAAAATAACTGATATTAAAATATTTAATGGCGCTAACAACCTAAACCCAATGTACTCATCAGACGGTACACAGGTTTATTTCCTATCTAACCGGGATGGGTTCCGTAATTTGTACAGGTACACATTAAGCACCGGCAAGGTTGAACAAATGACGGACTTGTTTACAGGTATTAGCGGTATAACAGAGTTCTCACCGGCTTTAAGTGTATCAAATAATAATGATATTATTTACTCCTACTACCGTAAACAAAAATACAGTATCTATAATGCAAAGGTTAGCGATTTTAAACCTATAACCGTTGATAGCAGCGCTACCAATTTTGATGCTGCCATGCTGCCACCGCCGCGTGCTGTGGGTGTAGATATGATTAATAGTAACCTGAATAACTTTTTAGCCTATCCTAAAATACCTGTCGACTCAATCAAAAACATACCTTATAAGCCTAAATTTAAACTTGATTATTTAGCAAGTAACGGTGTAGGCGCTTCAGTTGGCACTTACGGAACAGGTTTATCAAGCGGTATACAGGGTGTATTTAGTGATATTTTAGGTCGCAACCAAATATATGCGGGCGCCGCGGTAAACGGCGAAATATATGATTTTGGCGGGCAGGTAGTTTACATTAACCAGGAAGGGCGCTGGAACTTTGGTGTAGGTGCATCTCATATCCCCTACCAGTCGGGTACGTTCAGTTCCGCATTTTCAACGCTCGATTATAACGGCAAAACAATTCCTGTTTATGAAGAACGTACTGATATCATCCGCACTTTTGAGGATGCTGTTCAGGCCTTTGCTTCTTATCCCCTTTCAAGATCGTTACGTACCGAAGTTGGTACAGGTGCGGCAAACTATTCCTATCGGGTTGACCGTTACAGCACATATTATCCATATACCACTACTACTGTTAATGGTGTAGATCAAATAACAATTGGAAACGCAATTGACTTCAAGAAACACAAAATCAGTCGTGACCAATTTAAAAGCGAAACCGGTTTTGATTTAAAGCCTTTCCAAATTTATCATGTAAACACAGCTTTAGTTGGCGATAACTCTTATTTTGGCATTGCGGCTCCCCTAAATGGTTATCGCTACCGTTTAGATGCTACTTACAATTTTGGCACTTACACCTTCTTTGCTCCTACCATTGATCTGCGCAAATACGTAAGGGCTGCACCTGTTACCTTTGCTGCAAGGCTATATGGATATGGGCGTATTGGTGATAATGCCACAAATCTGTATCCGTTGTATGTAGGTTACCCTTTTTTAATACGTGGTTACGAACCTCAAAGCTTTTATAACTCTCAAAATGTAAATACTAACGGATTTACAATTGACCAATTATCGGGCAGCCGAATTGCAGTGGCCAATTTTGAGATGCGCTTGCCTTTTACAGGCCCGGAGAAACTGGCAGTCATAAAATCAAAATTCTTATTTAGCGATCTTAACTTCTTTTTTGATGCAGGTTTAGCCTGGAACAAAGGCAACCAGATAAAATTTCAAAAGGCGCCTGACGCTGTGGGCACTGACCCTACAAGCGGCGCAACACTTTATAATACCAACCAGCGTGTACCAGCATTAAGCGCGGGTGTATCATTACGTGTAAATATATTTGGCTACTTTGTATTAGAGCCTTACTATGCATTCCCTTTTAACCGTACCGACGTTAAAAAGCCGGTGTTCGGTTTAACCTTTGCACCAGGATGGTAAGCTAACTTTGATATTAGATTTATGACTTTAAATTAGCGTGGCTCTTAGAGCTGCGCTTTTTTATGCCATCTTTTGTCCTTTATTCTTTGTCTTTCATTTGATCATATAATCAGACCATACCGTGACAATCTACCTGATACAATTTTTCGTAGATTCATATTATGAAAACATCATTTCAGGATAGTTTCATTAGTACTTAAAACAGATAATTAAATGAAAAAATCAATTTTGGCTATTTTAATAGTAAGCATTTGCGCTGCTGTTGGTTGCAACAATATAAACGGGCAAAGTAAAAACACACAGGAAAACAGGAGATTAAGCAAATCTGCTGCGGAGTGGAAAAAGAAGCTTACCCCAAACGAGTATGAAATAATGGTGAACCGTGGTACCGAACCACCATATAAAAACGCGTATTATAACAATCACGAAAAAGGCGTTTACGTAAGCGCCGCAACCGGAGAGGTCTTATTCAGCTCGGCTGATAAATATGACAGCGGCACGGGATGGCCCAGCTTTGTAAAGGCCGTTGACCCAAACAAAGTTGAAATTGTAAGAGATAACAGCTACGGCATGAGCCGTGATGAGGTTATTGAAAAAAGCACAGGCTTACACCTTGGTCATGTATTTGATGACGGCCCTGCAGACAGGGGCGGCAAAAGATTTTGCATGAATTCCGGTGCTTTAAAATTTATTAAAAAGTAACAGCTCTTCTTGTTGGGTGAATAGAAGGCCGTCCGTAAGTGGATGGCCTTACTCTTATACCGCTTTCAAAATTTAAGCCGGCAGTAAGGTCAATCCAATCAGGGTTAACTGGTCTAATCATTTTTTCTTTTTGTGGCCTTGTATAAGTGCTTACCTGTTTAAAACGTTCCATCGCCTGCGCCTCGGTATTTATCTCTTCAAAATATACTAAACGGTTTAGCTGCTGCGCACTGTCAAAAAACAAAGTGGGCATATCGCCATAAAACTTAATGGTTTTCAACAGGTCTGTGCACATACCTACGTGTAAATTTTTCCTGTTTCTGTCTGTAATGATATAAACGAACCTCTTCATTTGATAAAAAAATTTGCCGGTTAAAAAATAATTACTAATTTTATGAGCATAAAAATACTAACAATTTTAGCAATTCC
>JAQBNY010000014.1 GCA_028288315.1 Mucilaginibacter sp. | reverse complement strand
TATAAAAAAAGAGACAGCTTAAGAGCCGTCCCGTTATATTATAACTATATTTTCAATAACAATATTACAATAATGTTTGGTTTGTTTTATAATAGGATACCCATTTTACGCAAATGTTACAAAGCTAGCTGTAAAAGATTTACTTTGATTTAGTTACAGAATCAATAGCTTCAGCATAACGAAGTTCTGATTTGGGTAACCAAACCTTGTTGCTTTGTACAAATTTTACTTTTTTATCAATAAGTTTAACATCATCTGCACGGCCTGTAGTAAATGCCAGCTCGCGAGCCTCTGCCAGGTCCTGCTGTGCCTGTACCAGGTCTCCTAGGTCTGCCTTAACCATTGCCAGGTTAACCAGGCTGTTTATGGTATGCGGGTTATCATTTTTGTTTTTTGACAGCAGTATGCTTTGCAGATAATACCATTTAGCTTCAGATAACCGGTTTTCTAATACATATAACTGCGCTAACTCGCTAAAGTCATAGCTGGCCAGTGCATACTCACGAAAACGCATATTATGCTGTGCCGTTTTCATGACCGATCTTTCTGAAACTTCAAGATTGTATGCTGAACGCTGAAGCGGAACGGTTTTTATTTTTGCTTTTGAAAAAGTGGCTGCAGTTGCCCATCTGTTAATAGGATTGTGTTTAACCTGAGGAATTACCGGTAATCTTTTGTGACTTTTAAAATCGCCGCGCCACCATTGAGCCGAAGCTGACAGGTTGATGGCACAAAGGACAACTAAGATAATGTATCGCATTTAATAATTTCGTCTGAGTGTAGTTAAATTAACTGGAATGCAAATATAAAGGATATTCGTGTGATTGACAAGTGTTTAAATTTAGCCGAAATTTAACTAAAATTCATGAGAATAGAAATTTTGTGCCTTTGTTGAGTATTGTCATCAATGAGCTGCCATGTATAACGCATACAGAGATAAAAAGTTGTTGGTGATAAAACCAATAATGCAATAGTTCAAGTATCCGCCCTTAATTTAACCCCTTTTAAACGCCCGCGCTTAAATTGCTCATAAACGTTGACTCTTGATAAACCGAACAGTGGTTGTAACGTTTCCGAACGATATTGTTAATTGAATTAATTTAATATCTTAATTATCATTTAGTTATGTTATTGGCACGGCTTTTAAATAGTATCATAGCATTAAGTTCATAACCCATAAATTTAACCGTTCATTCAAGAAAATATACCTATGTTTAAAATGTATCTTAAACTTGCCTATAGAAATATAATAAAGGACAAAGCTTATTCCATTATAAACATAACGGGGTTAGCGATAGGTCTTGCATCAAGCATCCTTATCTTGCTTTGGGTACAAAATGAATTAAGCTACGACAAGTTCCATAAAAATGCCGGCCAGATCTATCGTATTGCCAGCAATTTTGGTGATTCAAAAAGCGCAGACAATTCTGCTGGTATGCCCGCCGGATTAAAAGCAGAGCTGCCGGTAATAAAAAACACAGTCCGTATAGGTAAAAGCACGCCTATCTTGTTCGAATTCGGCAATAAGAAATTTGAAGAAAAACAAGTGTTCTATGCCGATTCAAGTTTTCTGAATGTATTTTCCTATCCGTTGGTGAAGGGTGACCCTACCACCGCGCTGAACCAGGTAGATGCTGTTTTAATAACTCAGGAAATGGCAACAAAATACTTTGGTAATGAAGATCCCATTGGTAAGGTGATACGAATAGACAATAAGGACAACGCCGTGGTAACAGGTGTTTTAGGAAATATCCCTACTAATTCAGACTTGCAATTCGACTTCATTCTGCCAATGTCCTCCCTGGCCAAAACATT
Organism: Mucilaginibacter sp.; assembly: GCA_028288315.1. Lineage (GTDB taxonomy): Bacteria > Bacteroidota > Bacteroidia > Sphingobacteriales > Sphingobacteriaceae > Mucilaginibacter. The sequence continues at coordinate 13,087 of JAQBNY010000014.1, read as the reverse complement.
TAAAGATTTGAAAAACAATACATGGGATAACTTTAATCTTTTTGATTATATTCAATTAGATAAAAGTTTTGACCCTTCAACTGCTAATTTATCAAGACTGGAGAAACAAATTGACCAAATTTTCCATAAGCATAGCGCCGGAACTAAGGCTTCGTTCTATTTACAACCTTTAACTAAAATACACCTGGCACCCGAAAGACTGGGCGACATGGCCGGACACGGAAACGCGCAATATGTAAACATCTTTTTTATCATCGCTATTTTGATTCTTGTAGTAGCCTGCATCAATTTTATGAATCTGGCTACCGCGCGTTCAGCCCGGAGAGCAAAGGAAATTGGCTTACGCAAAGTGGCAGGCGCTGCCAGAGGGCAGTTGATCCTCCAGTTTTTAAGCGAATCCGTATTTATTTCTTTTCTGTCCTTATTACTTGCGCTCGCAATCGTCTATCTGTTCCTGCCCGTGTTTAATGATTTGGCGAACAGAAAACTGGTCATCGATCTGTCGGATGCAAAGCTTTGGTTAAGTCTTTTTGGCATTGCCTTGTTAACAGGAATCGTCTCCGGCAGCTATCCGGCCTTATTTCTTTCAGGCTTTAACCCGGTTAAAGTACTCAAGGGGAATGTAAAATCAATGGGCGGCAATTTATTGTTTCGAAATACTTTGGTCGTAATCCAATTCATGGTCTCCATCGTATTACTGGTGGGTACAGTAGTTATCTATAATCAGCTTAAATTTATCAAAGACCGCAATCCCGGCTTTGATAAGGCTAATCTTTTGTATATACCGATGACGGGAGGCATTTGGAGCAAGCAGCAGGCTTTTAAAGATGAGTTAACGCGAAACCCGCTAACGAGCGATTTTGCTGTCACCTCCGACTTGCCTATCAATCTCGGGGGTTGGACACTTGACGTATATTGGAATGGTAAAGATCCACAGTCACAGCCGTCTTTTCCGGTAATGGCCGTCAATGAGGATTTCATCCATACATTCAGGATGAAATTACTGAAAGGGCGAAGTTTTTCACGAGCATTTAAAGCTGATTCCAATAACTACATGATCAACGAAAAAATGGCGGGGACGATGGGCTTAAATGCCAATACTGCAGTGGGTAAAATTTTGACGCTTTGGGGTAACAAAGGCACTATTGTTGGCGTCGTAAAAGACTTTAATTTTAAACCGATTCAGCAAACCATAGAACCATTGGTTTTGCCTTTTAATAAAATGGGTGGTTTTGTAGTAGTAAGGACATTACCCGGTAAAACCAACGCAACCATACAGGCTTTGGCAAAAATAAGCCAACAACTCAATCCTGCATATCCCTTCAAATTTGATTTCCTTGATCAGGATCTCGCTAATCTTTATAAAGGAGAACAACAAATGGGCAACATTTTTAATCTTTTTGCTATTCTGAGCATTTTTATATCCAGCCTGGGCTTATATGGCTTGTCTGCTTTTATGGCTGAGCAACGTACCAAAGAAATTGGTGTACGTAAAGTATTAGGCGCATCTGTGTTAAACCTTGTCTATTTATTATCCTCCGGGATCACCAGGTTAATACTGATCGCTATAGTTATAGCCATACCACTTTCCTGGTATGCTGTAAATAGTTGGCTGACCGGTTTTGCATATCATATCAATGTTAGCTGGCTGATATTCTTCACGGCGTCTCTTGCAGCATTGAGCATCGCCTGGTTGACAGTGAGCTTTGAATCTATTAAAGCAGCTATTGTTAATCCTATAAAAAGTTTGAGAACGGAATGATTTCTGAGTGTCAGATAGCACAATCCAGCCTGTGGTCGGTGTTGTCACCGCACCACAATTACAAACTATTCAAAAACTTCAATTTCGCCATCATGCAAGGCCCATACCATGTATGGGTGCGTATCGGCATGGTAAATTTCACCTGCTTTTGAGATTCCTATTATTCCGGCAAAGCCATCGTACGGCTTCATTTCATCAAGGGTTTTTTCTGTCGCTATGTAAAGCGGCATACCATCGGTAACACGGGTAACAATTTTTGTAGCTACAGACCCGCTTACAATATCCTCGCCCACACCGGTACATGATATACCTGCAAAGGCATTAGCATAATTACCCGCCGTTGTAGCCGAATCACTCACTCTGCCCGGTATCTCAAAACCTTTACCACCGGTTGAGGTTGCCACTGCTATGTCACCATACATATCAAGTGCTACACAGCCAACAGTACCTAAACGGATAGAGTCGCTTAGTTTTTTTTCGTATTCCTTACGGCGTTGTGGTATTTCAGGATTGTAAAATTTAAAGCCATTTTCGGCAGCAAAATCACTTGCGCCTTTACCGCTTAAAACGCGGTCGTCATGTTCCATTAGTTTTTCTGCAAGGCAAATAGGGTTTTTAATATTCTCGATATTAATAACACCCGAAAATTTTTGGGTTTTGCCATCCATCAGAGAGGCGCTTAACCTTATTTTTCCATCGCTTTGTATTTGTGAGCCGGTGCCTGCGTTAAACAAATCGCAATCTTCAAGCAACCGTACAGCATAAACCACAGTTTGGGCCGCGGTATGGTTCTCCAGATATTTATGGCCAAGCTGCACAATTTCGGTTAGGGCATCTTGCTTAGCTTGTTTTATTTCCTGGTTGGTTTGACTTTCGCTAAAAAAACCACCGTGAATAATTAGCTTCATTGTAATAAATTATCACTATCCGGGGCAGCTATAAAAACGCCCTCCTCTACTTTCACCGCTTTTTTAATGATCATACGTTGCTGCCGCAGGTCGTACTTGTCAAATATCGACATTACATGAACCTTTAAGTTCTCAATAGAAACGGGGTCACCTATTTCTACATCATAAACGTTGGTCTCAACTATATTAGTACCATCAACCAGCATTATTAATCCAGAACCAATGGCTTCCATTATGATGCCTTCTGTTATCAGCAAGCCGGCGTCTTCACCTAAACCAATACCCAAAATACCCGGGTTGGTAGCTACGGCATACAGTAAGCGCCCAATACGGCCCCGTTGTACAAAATGAGTATCTACTATAACAGAATCTATAAATCCTAACCCGGCGGTTATCTGCACTTCGCCTTTTATCAGCGCTTCATTACTTTGGCCGCGGTATATCATATGGGTTGATGCGGCCGCCGCTCCAGCAGATGTACCGGCAATTACAAAGTTCTCTTCGTTATAACGCTTTTTTAATATCTGTAAAAACTGTGTGCCGCCAAAAATAGCGGTTAAACGCAATTGGTCGCCACCGCTAAACATTACTACATCCGCTTTGCTGATACGCTCTAAAATATCAGGGTTAGAAGCATCTTCACGGCTTTTTATGTGCAATACGTTTACGTTAGTAACACTTAGCTGGTTAAAGGCTTTAATATACTCATGGCCTACCAGCTCAGGTATTTGCGATGCTGTGGTAATTACCTCAACTATAGATGCTTCCTGCTTGTTAGACTCGCTGATAATGCGCTTGAGTATGCCTTTTTCAAAAAATTTAATGTAATTGGGCTGCATTATATGCTCAGTTACACTTACATTACTGCCCATATCAACAGCACCACCTATAATAATCAACTTTCCTTTTGGGGCAATCATAATTCTTGTATCAATTAATACAAATTAAAATAAAAATCGTTTAAAACGAGTGATTTAATTAATAATACTGAATTTTCAACCGAAACTTTTTATTAACTTGATAAGTTTTTTTAGATTTAAAGGAAATCCCCCCAACCGTTTTAAGCACATTTATGAAGATCGAAAATATACAGGTACTACGCGGACCTAACCTATGGAGTATTAGCCGCAAAAAATTAATCCAGATGCGTTTAAATCTGGAAGATATGGAGCAACGACCAACAAATACTATTGATGGGTTTTACGAGCGCTTGAAAGATCTTATTCCCAGTTTGTATACGCACCGCTGTTCGCCGGGTGTACCCGGGGGCTTTTTTGAGCGTGTAATTGCCGGCACCTGGATGGGCCACGTAATTGAGCATATTGCTTTAGAAATACAAACCCTTGCCGGTATGAACGTTGGTTTTGGCCGCACCCGCGAAACCAAAACACCGGGCACATACAATGTGGTATTTGCTTATCTGGAAGAAAAGGTTGGCGTTTTTTCGGCAGAAAGTGCAGTGCGTATTACGGAGGCCCTGATAGCCGGGAAAGAGTATGACCTGGAAGCCGATATACAACAAATGCGCGAGATACGTGAGAATACCAGTTTAGGGCCAAGTACAGCATCAATAGTAAAAGAGGCTATAGCCCGTGATATTCCATGGATACGCCTCAACAATCAATCATTAGTGCAATTAGGCTATGGCAAGAACCAGGTGCGTTTCCGCGCCACCATGACGGAGAAAACCAGCTGCATTGCTGTTGATATTGCCAGTAATAAAGAAGAGACCAAACGCTTGCTGCAAGAGCAGGCCATCCCGGTTGCTACAGGCATGACCATTAACAGCACCGAGCAGGTAGTTGAGGCCATTAGAAGAATAGGCTTCCCGCTGGTATTTAAACCGCTTGATGGTAATCACGGCCGTGGTATAAGCATTAATATACAAACCATTGAAGATGCTATTGCCGCTTATGAATTTGCCGCGCGCATATCACGCAAGGTTATTGTTGAGCGCTTTGTAACTGGTTATGATTTTCGCGTACTGGTTATTGATAATAAAATGATAGCTGCCGCCCAGCGCGACCCGGCACATGTGAAAGGCGATGGAGAACTGACGATTCAGCAATTAATTGATAAAGAAAATACTGACCCGCGCCGTGGTTACGGGCACGAGAATGTACTTACTCTTATTGACGTTGACCGTGATACACTTGATCTGTTAGAGAAAAAAGGATACACATTAAATACCGTACCGGCTAAAGGCGAAAAGGTATTTGTAAAGTCGACCGCTAATTTAAGCACCGGTGGCACATCTGTTGATGTTACCGACCATGTGCACCCGCAGAATATTTTTATTTGTGAGCGTATCTCTAAAATAATTGGGTTAGATATATGCGGCATTGATATAATGGCCCAAAACCTTACAGAACCGTTAACCGAAAATGGCGGCGTAGTTTTAGAGGTGAATGCCGCACCGGGCTTTCGTATGCATATTGCCCCAAGCGAGGGCCTGCCACGCAACGTAGCCGGGCATGTTATTGATATGCTTTACCCGGCAGGTAAATCGGCACGAATACCCATTATTGCCATTACAGGTACAAACGGCAAAACCACTACTACCCGCCTCATTGCCCATATTGTAAAAAATAACGGTCATAGGGTGGGCTTTACCACGTCAGACGGTATTTATATACAAAACAACATGATGCTGAAGGGCGATACTACCGGCCCGGTAAGCAGCGAGTTTATATTAAAAGACCCTACGGTTGATTTTGCCGTACTGGAAACTGCCCGTGGCGGAATATTAAGATCGGGACTGGGCTTTGGTTTTTGCGATATTGGCATAATAACCAACATACAGGAAGATCACTTGGGTATATCAGATATTCATACGCTTGATGATTTGGCACGTGTAAAAAGCGTGGTTATCAATTCAGTTAAAAAGGATGGCTGGGCGGTTTTAAATGCCGACAATAAGCACTGTGTAGAGATTGGCAAAAAGGCCGATTGTAACGTAGCGTATTTTAGTCGTAACGAAAACAACCCGGTTGTGATTGCGCACTGCAAAAAGGGCGGCATTGCCTGCGTTTGCGAGAACGGATACATTACCATAAAAAAAGGCGATTGGAAGATACGCGTACAACGCACTATCCTTATCCCGCTTACTTTTGGGGGCACGGTTGCCTTTATGATAGATAACGTTATGGCAGCTACCTTAGCCACCTTCTTACATGGCTTTAAAACGGAGGATATTAAAATGTCGTTGGAAACCTTTATCCCGTCTGCCGCGCAAACGCCTGGCAGAATGAACATTTTTGAGTTTAAAGATTTCCGTTTCATGATTGATTTTGCACATAACCCGGATGGGTATAACGGAATTAAACAATTCCTGAGCAACATTGATTCGCCATTTAAGATTGGCATTATAGCCGGTACCGGCGACAGGCGCGATGACGATATTCGCGAGTTGGGTAAAATAGCAGCAGATATGTTTGATTATATTATCCTTCGCCAGGAAAAGCACCTTCGAGGCCGTACTGAAGAAAATATTTTGAGTTTGCTTATTGAGGGTATAAAATCAGTAGATCATAACAAAGGATATGAAGTGGTGCCAAAAGAAATAGATGCCATTAAACACGCTATGAGCCTGGCCAAACCGGGTACATTCATAACAGCCTTAAGCGACGTAATAAGTAATGCTATTGAAACCGTACAAAACTACCAGGAACAGGAAAGGAATGGGTTGTTTAATGTATAGAGCCTCACCCTGCCCTCTCCAAAGGAGAGGGTTCTGAAAAGGCCTGCTTGATTATCAAGCAAGCCTTTTTTATTAACACCCTTATCATCTAAGTTATTAAATCCATTGGATTCTGAAGGGAAATGACATTTGCTGGGTCATGCTGAGCTTGTCGAAGGACGCGCGCAATGGCCCACCTCGCAATGCTTCGACAAGCTCAGCATGACCCATACCAAACATGTCATGGGTAACGTTTGAAGCATCTATTAGCCGACAAGCATGACCGATATGCAAATTCATTAGCAGATCCTTCGCTATCGCTCAGGAAGACAAAGAGGTTATTTTATTCCCTCCTTCAGCGAATTGGCGGTTTGCCTTGGCTTACTTAAATAATAATGCCAAAGCATCATACTCGCAACAGTTCTGTAGGGCTGCCATTGTTCGGCTATTATTATTAACTCTTCTTTTGTAGTTTCTTTAGGTAACAATTTTAAACCTTTAACAGCATTTACAATAGCCAAATCACCCACCGGGAAAAGATCTGCACGCTGCAGGGCAAACATGAGGTAAACATCTACCGTCCAGTTGCCAATGCCTTTTAGGGCTGTTAAATGTCGGCGGATTTCGTCATCTTCCATCTGCTCAAATGCCGCGAGGTTGATCTGTCCGCTAATAATGGCTTCTGCCAGGTATTTAATGTAAGCTGTTTTTTGTCGGCTAAGGTAACACTCCCTCAATTCAGCATCTGTCAGTAATAATATTCTGGCGGGGGTAACTTCCTGAATGCGCTCCCGAAGTTTATTCAGGGCAGATAATGCCGATGCCAATGATACCTGCTGCTCCAGTATAATATGTACCAAGCTTTCAAAAGTATTTGGCCGCGACCAAAACGGTGGATAGCCGTAAGTGTTGATAATGCCGGCTAAGTCAGGATCAAGTTGGGCAAGTTTATCGCAAATGGAATGATAAGTGGCGGGTGTAAACTGTTCAGGCATATATTTGTTATTTTAAAATTACTAATTTTTTTAGGATTTAGCATTTCTATTTCAGATTTTTACATTTATGAACAACCTGCCGCCTTTAGCCGAACGCATGCGCCCCAAATCATTAGATGATTATGTAGGGCAAAAACATTTGGTTGGTCCGGGCGCCGTGCTGCGCAAAGCTATAGAAAGTGGCTCGTTGCCTTCAATGCTGTTTTGGGGGCCGCCGGGAGTAGGTAAAACTACGCTGGCCTATATTATTTCGCAATCGCTTTACCGTCCGTTCTTTTCGTTGAGCGCTATTAACTCGGGAGTGAAGGATGTGCGCGAGGTAATAGAAAAGGCATCCCTTTTAAAAGAGCAGGGCGAGATACTGCCCATATTGTTTATTGATGAGATTCACCGTTTTTCTAAATCACAACAAGATTCACTGCTGGGCGCGGTTGAGCGTGGCATTGTAACCCTGATTGGCGCCACTACCGAAAATCCTTCCTTTGAGGTAATATCGGCTTTGCTGTCGCGGTGCCAGGTATATATATTAAAACCATTGGAAGAGCAGGACCTGCTTGACCTGTTAGAGAAAGCCAGGAAGGAAGACTTGGTGCTCAAAGAAAAGAACATCATCATAAAAGAGCACGAAGCATTGCTGCGCCTGAGCGGTGGCGATGCCCGCAAGTTGCTGAATATTTTTGAGCTGTTGGTAAATGCTTTCGACAGTAAAAAGATTACGCTCACCAATGATGTGGTGCTGGAGCATGTGCAGCAAAACATGGCCCTTTATGATAAGGCCGGCGAGCAGCATTACGATATTATTTCGGCCTTTATTAAATCAATGCGGGGCAGTGATCCTAACGGCGCGGTTTACTGGCTGGCTCGTATGATTGTAGGCGGCGAAGATCCGCTGTTTATTGCGCGCCGTATGCTAATCCTGGCATCAGAAGATATTGGCAATGCCAACCCTAATGCATTGCTGCTGGCGCAGAGCTGCTTTAATGCGGTACAGGTAATTGGGATGCCCGAGTCGCAGTTGATATTATCGCAAACGGTTATTTACCTGGCAACATCGCCAAAAAGTAATTCGGCTACTACGGCCATTGGGGCGGCCATAGCACTGGTGCGCGAAACCGGAGATTTACCCGTTCCCCTGCACCTGCGAAATGCCCCAACCAAGCTCATGAAAAATATTGGTTACGGTAAAAATTATAAATACGCGCATAGTTATGAGGGCAACTTTGCCGAATTGGATTTTCTGCCCGAAGCTATTAAGGGAACAAAAATTTATGATCCCGGTAACAATCCGCGTGAGTTAGAATCAAAAGAAAAGCTAAAAAAACTTTGGGGCGATAGATACAAATATTAGTATCTTAACACCTAATTAAGCTTAACCCTATTAATTCTATATGATCTCAACCTTCTTTAATCACGAGTTAAAATCTTTTTGGAGATCAAAAAACACCGGTAAAAGTATAGCCATAAAAATTGTGATGGGGATACTCATCTTTATTTTGTTTTTATATGTGCTGGCTTTGGGTTTGTTTTTAGATAAGATATTACACTCCGCATTTCCTAAAGCCAACCTAACCATTTCCTTTTGTGGCATACTGTTGGTTTATTACCTTTTTGACCTGTTAACGCGTATGCAATTACAGGAACTGCCAACACTTAAAGTACAGCCCTATTTGCATTTGCCGGTTAAGCGCAACAGTGTGGTTGGTTACCTGGCATTAACGGCCTTGTTATCATTCTTTAATTTATGGCCTATAGTGATTTTTGGGCCATTCATTATCAAGATTATTCTACCAGCATCCGGAGGATTGGTGGCTTTGGCTTTCTTTGTTTCGATTATAGCATTGGCGCTGTTTAATAATTATTTGGCCATGTACATTAAACGCAAGGCTAACTTAAACGGCTGGGTGTTTTTAGTTGCGGGAGCTGTTTTAGCGCTGGCAACATCAGGCGATTATGTTTGGCATTTATACTCATTACGTGATATATCATACCTGTTTTTTGGTAATTTAATAAAGCTGCCTGTATTAGCATTGCTGCCTTTGGTATTGGCTGTAGTTATGTACTATGTGAATTTTTTATACCTCAAGCAAAATCTCTACCTGGAGGAATTAAGCTCTAAAAAGGCAAATGCTTACAAAAGCAGTACAGAGATACCGTTGTTGAGCAGGTATGGCAGCGTTGGTGACCTTGTAGCCAATGAAATTAAACTCATATTGCGTAACAAACGCTCCCGCTCATCATTAATTATGGGCTTGGTTTTTATGTTTTACGGCTTAATATTTTATACCCAGGCTGTATATGGTGAAAGCATGAAAGTATTTGTAGGCATGTTTATGACGGGTATTTTTATTATTAGTTATGGTCAGTTTATGTTTAGTTGGCAGGCTTCGCATTTTGATGGGCTGCTGGTAAGTAAAATAAAGTTCACTGATTTTTTAAAGGCCAAGTACCTGCTGTTTACCATTGTGTCTACAGTGGCATTTTTGCTTACAATTCCTTACGTTTATTTTGGCTGGAAGGTGGTACTTATCCACTTTGTTATGTACCTGTGGAATTTGGGCGTTAACACTACCGTTGTGTTGTTTTTCGCGAATAGAAACTATAAACGTATTGACCTTTCAAAAGGCGCATCATTTAACTGGGAGGGTGTAGGGGCAACCCAAATGCTGATATCCTTCCCACTGCTAGCATTACCTTATGCCGTGTATTTGCCTTTTAAGTTTTTAAAAATGCCCAATGTAGGCTTTGCTGCATTAGCCCTTGTAGGGGTTATATTTATATTAACACGTAACTTCTGGATAAAAAAACTGGAAGCTGATTTTTATACCAAACGATTTAAAATAGCCGAGGGCTTTAGAAATAAATAAGCATGATACAAATAAACGATCTTAAGAAAGTTTACAATGGTGTAATTGTTGTAAATATACCGCAGCTTGAAATAAAAGCAGGTGAAAGTATTGGCCTTGTTGGTAATAACGGCGCGGGTAAAACTACTCTGTTCCGCATGGTGCTTGATCTGATACGCCCAGAGGCAGGCGAAGTACTTTCAAACGGGAACAAAGTTGCCGGCGGCGAAGATTGGAAAAACTATACTGCATCATACCTGGATGAGGGCTTTTTAATAGATTACCTTACCCCCGAGGAGTATTTTTACTTTATAGGTGGTTTACATCAGCAAAATAAGGCGCAGGTTGATGAAGCATTGTTAAGCCTGACAGAGTTTTTTAACGGAGAGATATTAAAAAAAGGTAAATACATCCGCGACCTGTCAAAAGGGAACCAGTGTAAGGTTGGGGTTGGTGCCTGTTTATTGCAGAAACCTACGTTATTGATGTTGGATGAACCTTTTGCCAATATTGACCCAAGTACACAGTTCAGGTTAAAAAACATCCTGAAGGAGCAGAATAAGAAGCACGGTGTAACTACCATTGTATCCAGCCATGACCTTAACCATGTTACCGATGTTTGTGAGCGTATTTTGCTAATGGAAAAAGGTAAGATCATAAAAGATATTGCCACCAGCTCATCAACCTTGTCAGAACTGGAAGAATATTTTGGCGTGGGACAAAGCATTGCTTCATTTGAAGTTGATAGAGAAGAGAACCATTAATTAGTTTATGTACTTAATAAGAGAGGCTACAACCGCAGATGTTGAAGCCATTATACAGATAGCCGAACAAACCTGGTGGCCCACATATGAGCCACTTTTAGGGAAGGAACAGGTAGCTTATATGCTTGAGAAGATTTATTCGCAGGAAAAGATAACGGATCAGGTAAAGAACAACGAGCAAACCTTTTTATTGCTTTTGGAAGATAAACAGCCGGTAGCCTTTGCGGCCTATTCGCCCCGTGAGGAGGATTTGGAAATTTATAAGTTGCACAAGCTGTATTGTCTGCCTGTTACACAAGGTAAAGGCTATGGCAGAATACTGATTAACGCGGTAATTGAAAAAACCAAAGAAGCCGGTAAGCATACGCTTGATTTGAATGTAAACCGCTATAACAAAGCCAAAGACTTTTACGAAAAAATGGGTTTTACGATAGCCTATGAAGAAGACATCGCCATTGGGCCGTATTGGATGAATGATTATGTAATGCGGAAGGAGTTTTAGTAAAAAAGATTGTCATGCTGAACGCAGTGAAGCATCTGTTCGCTAATGCGTGTTGATAGATTCTTCGCTCTCGCTCAGGATGACAATTTCTTTAAGACGTAAACGCTTCTAAAGCTTTTTCTATCCTGATAATTGTTTCACTTGGTTTAAGCAGGGCGGCAATATCAAATACATGCGGACCGAATTTACCACCCACCAGCATAATGCGGAAAGGAAGCATTAACTCGCCTACTTTTAATCCTTTTTCTTCGGCTAAGGCTTTGAAACGGGTTTCTATAGCTGCGGGTTCAAAACTATCCAGTTCTGGGAGTGCAGTTACTAATGCGTTAAAGAAATCTGTTTTGGCATCCGTCCATTTTGGTTTAACCGAGTTTATATCGTACTCCGTAGGTTGCTGAAAAAAGTAGGCCGACTGCTGGTAAAAATCAGGTAGTAATACACAACGCTCCTTAACAATATCTATTACTTTAAGCAGGTAAGCTTCATCAGTAACGGTAACGCCATTCTCTTTTAAAATCTCCCAAACTTTCAGCTTTAGGCTTTCGGCATCGGTGCGTTTTATCCATTCTGCATTGTACCATTTGGCTTTTTCAAAATCAAATTTAGCTCCGGCTTTGCTAATACGCTCAATAGAGAATTTTTCTATCAACTCATCAAGCGAAAATATTTCCTGGTCGGTACCATCATTCCAGCCCAGCATGGCCAGCAGGTTTAAAAAAGCTTCAGGTAAAAATCCTAGCTCACGGAATCCCGGAGTTAGCTCATCTGTTTTTTTATCAAGCCAGTTCATGGCGTAAACCGGGAACCCCAATCGTGCACCATCACGCTTACTTAGCTTGCCATGTCCATCGGGCTTTAGTATTAATGGTAAGTGCGCCCATTCCGGCATCTCTGCTTTCCAGCCTAAAAATTCCCACAGCAGCAAATGCACCGGTGCCGATGGCAACCATTCTTCGCCCCGGAAAGCGTGAGTTATTTTCATCAGATAATCATCAACCACAACGGCTAAGTGGTAGGTAGGCATACCATCGGCCTTTAGCAACACTTTATCATCAACCTGATTGGTATCAAAACTAACATAGCCGCGTATCATATCATTAAAACTAATGGTATCATCCTGCGGCATTTTTATGCGGATAACGTGCGGAGTATTGGCATGCAGCAAAGCCTCAACCTCCTGTAAAGGTAAGTTTAGCGAGTTGCGAAGTTCATACCGGTGGGCATGCCCGTATTGAAAGTTAGGTATCTCTTTACGTTTTGCATCCAGCTCTTCGGGTGTGTCAAAAGCATAATATGCATGGCCCTGCGCTATAAGGCGTTCGGCATATTCACGGTAAATTGGCTTACGCTCGCTCTGGCGGTAAGGTGCATATTGGCCTCCAACAACCGGGCTTTCATCTGGCGTGATACCGCACCATTTTAAGCAATCCAATATATATTGTTCTGCACCTTCCACGTATCGGTTTTGGTCGGTATCTTCAATACGTAAAACAAAATCACCTTTGTATTTTTTGGCAAAAAGGTAATTAAACAAAACGGTACGCACACCGCCCAGGTGCAAACCACCTGTAGGGCTTGGCGCAAAACGGACTCTTACTTTTTTATCTGACATTGCAGCGCAAAGATAGGCTTTA
>JAQBNY010000013.1 GCA_028288315.1 Mucilaginibacter sp. | reverse complement strand
CCATTAGTACCGGTTTGCTTATTCTTTTTTAGTTTTATGTTAATGATGCCCGAATTGCCCGCGGCATCGTATTTGGCAGATGGGTTAGTTATAATCTCGATAGATTGTATAGTAGAGCCATCGGTAGATTTTAGCATGGTTGCCAATTGCGAAGCCGACATATAGGTAAGCTTATCATTAATCATTACGGTAACACCTTGCTTGCCTTTAAGGCTAATATTATCATCTTTATCAATTGTAACGCCCGGCGCACGTTCCAAAATTTCTAATGCGGAGTTACCGGCTGCAAGCACACTATTCTCCACGTTCATGACGGTACGGTCAAGCTTGCGTTCAATTAATGGTTTTGATGATGTTATGGTTACCGTTTGCAGGTTACGGCTGGCAGGCAGCATTTTTATTGTAGCTACTGTTTCTGTTGCCTCATGGCCTGTTACTTCAAAGGCCGGGCTATAGCTTTTTTGATAGCCCATATTTGTTGCAGCAATAATGTAACTGCCAGCCGGGATATGGTCAAGAGTATACTTGCCTGCATCATTGCTAAGAGTGCCTTTTACAACAGATGAATCTTTTGCACGAAGTAAGGTAACTGTGGCATAATCCATTGGTTTGCCGTGCTCGTTTTGTAAGGTTCCTGTTATAGTAACTGTGGCAATTTTGGGTGCCTGTGCATTTGCTGTTAAAATAGCGAGGAAAAATAAAGTCGTTAATATTAGTAGTTTGTTGATAAGTGGTTTCATAGTACAAAAGTTTTGGCAATAAAAATCCTTAGAAGGGATACCCTTCGTTTTTTTAAAACCAGTAAGTAATTTTTAGCTATCGCGACTATATGCCGCTTAATGGATGTTTATATGTAGAAGAATTTATGCATACACGGACGTTTAAATAATGAGCCTTTTATGTTTAAGGGTAATTTTTGTTTATTGGTAAGATGCAATAAGGGGGTAAAAGGTTACATTTTATTTAAACTTTTTAATACCGGGAAGGCCAATTCTGCAATATCATCATAGAAAGAATAATCCACGTCATTCAAATCCGTGGGTTGCGCTTCTATTACCGATTCTGCCTTATTAGTTATAGTATGGCTAGAATTTTCTGAGCTGATACTATTACAAACAGGCAGTATAAGCCCACTGAATATCAGCAGGCTTATATGTCTTAATATGGGTTTCATATTATTCTGTTATTACTGTACTATCTGCAGGAGTAATTGGTTTTACAGTTTTAGGCAATACCAGGGTATCAACCTTACATTGTAAACCACTATCTGTCATAATAAACTTAGCCGATGTTGCTTTCTCCTGTTTGTTGGTAGCTTTGCAATCTCTTACACTTACATCTCTAACAAAGCGGTCTACCTGATCGTCAATTACCACTTTGGAGTTCAACGGTATTTTAAGAGTAAGACGGAGTTCTTGAGCGCGCCATAGTCTATCAGCCTGTTTTTCTAAACGGCGGTTAAACTTTAACACATTACCTTGCTGTACAAACTGATAGGTAGTACCGCGGGCGTTAAATAAGGCATCCTGATAATCAGACCCGCGCGCGCTGAAAGATTCAACCAATACCGGCTGTGGCACATCGCTTTTTTCAATATATATGTCAATGTTTTTATCGGGCATATCCATATTGTTGTCTTCGTCGTCATCCAATATAACTTTTCCATCAAAATCTTCCTTCACTTTAAGGCGTACACTATCTTCGGCTGTTAAATATTTAATGTCATTAAGCTTTAAGTAATATGTACTGTCTGCCGATGGCTTAATATTTATTGTTTGACTAAAGCTTGCCCCTGCTTTAAAATTGGCAGATGTTTTAGCAGTATAATATATAACTACACAAAGTGCAACCACCCAAACCATTAACATTGCCGTGCCTGCAGAGCGGTTCATAACATTGCCTTTAAATACAAAGCCTATTATTGCCAATATTATAGCAAGCAATGGAATAATGAGCATAAGAAGGGCACATACTATAAATATGTTGTTAACCTGATGATTCACAATATTGAAAGGAAATATATGGTATACCCCTACATTTTGATCGCCGTATACAAAAGCTGTAATTACAGTTATAACAAGTGCAATAATGCCTGCGAAGCAACTTAACAGAATAGCTATGGCTAATACTTTAAATAATACTTTGCCGGCACCCGCTAAAAATTTACCAAGGTGGCCAAAAAAGTCGCCTATAAAATCACGTGTTTTATAAGCAAGTGGCCTTGCTTCGTTATGTAAATTTGTTAGATTACCTTTAACAGTATTCAACTCTTCTTCAAAATTATTTTTAAATCCCTGCAGGTTTAGTTTTTCGCCCTTCATGGCCATACGATCTGCACGGGTAACAGCTTTAGGCACAACTATCCATAGTATAATATATAAGATAAGTCCCGAGCCGCCAATTGGTACAAAACAGGCAAACAGTAAACGCATCCAAACCGGGTTAAAATCAAAATAGTTGGCAATGCCCGAGCACACCCCTGCTATCAAACGATCGTCTGGATCCCGGAACAGCCTGCGGCTTTCAGTATTGTAGTTAAAAGCTTCTGGCCTTGCACCGTCTTCGGCGGGTTCAAAATCTTCAACAGAACCCATTTGCTCAACAACAGTCTTCACATCCTGTTCAACAACAACCTGCTTGCCTTCGCGTAGCAATATTTCATTAAACATTTCGGCAATGCGGTTCTCAATGTCGGTAGTGATCTCCAGGCTATCGGCCGAATTCATAAAATGGCGCTTAACATCGGTCATGTAAGCTTTTAATATTTCATAAGCATCTTCCTCAATATGAAAAACGATGCCGTTTATATTTATAATGATAGTTTTATTCATGATGGTGGTAATTATTTAGGTGTTTAATTATTTCTGTCGCCTATAGCGGTTTGTACGGCAAATGATAGTTCCTGCCAGGTGCCGTCAAGTTGCTCTAAAACTTTTCGGCCTTCGTCTGATAATACATAGTATTTGCGCGGCGGTCCTGACGTTGATTCCACCCAGTTGTAAGCAAGCAGGCCATTGTTTTTTAAACGGGTTAATAAGGGATATAATGTACCCTCAACAACAAGCAAACGGGCCTTTTTAAGTTCAGATATTATATCTGATGCATATATCTCGCCCTTAGCTATAATAGAAAGAATGCAATACTCCAGTATGCCTTTTCTCATTTGGGTTTGTGTATTTTCAACAATCATATTACAAAGATATATGTTTTAGAATGTATTATGCAATACATAGTACTATATTTTTTTTAATTTTAAAAGAAAAATGAAATATTTTAAAAAAAAGCATCTTTTTTTGCAAATCATTTGATTTATTGATAACGTAACATTACTTTTATAATTAATTAACTATTAACTGATCTTATTATTAACAAACATGAAAAAACTTCTACTAGTAAGTTTGTGTTTCCTGGTGCTATTTATAACCCAAGGTTATGCACAAAATCGTACGGTTACCGGTACAGTTACTTCAAAGGATGACGGTTTACCGTTACCAGGGGTAAGTGTTACAGTAACAGGAGCAACAATTGGTACACAAACCAATGTATCCGGAAAATTTAGCCTAAGCGTTCCGGCTTCGGCAAAATCATTAAGCTTTTCTTTTATTGGCTTTTCAACGCAGACAATTGCCATCGGTGGTGGTACAAGTGTTAACGTATCATTAGCATCTAACGCAAACCTTCTTAACGAGGTTGTTGTAACAGGTGTGGGTGTTGCCACTCAGAAAAAACTTGTTGCAATTGATGTTGCTACTGTGTCAAACAAAGACTTTGCAAAAAGCGCGAATCTTTCGGTTGGCCAGGCATTAACCGGCCAAATTGCCGGTGTTCAGGTTCTTTCGAACAGTGGTACGCCGGGCAGTAATGCGCAAATTGTATTAAGGGGTTACACAAACCTTGGTTCATCAAATCCTTTGATCATTATAGATGGTGTTCAGGTTGATGATGATATGCTTAATATTTTAGACCCATCGATCGTTGATCACATTGAGGTTGTAAAAGGATCTGCCGGTGGTATGCTTTACGGCTCAAGGGGTGGTAACGGTGTAATTCAGGTGTTTACAAAAAAAGGATCTAAAAATGGAAAACTTTCTATTGATTTCACATCGAAATACAGTAGCGATAAAGTTTTGGCAAAAAACCCTTTGGTAGCAAAATTTCATCACTACGAAACAGATGCTTCTAACAACATTGTAGATTTTGACGGAAACCCTATTGCAAAGGATGAGCATGGCATTTGGTCATCTCCGGCTGAGGAGGATTATGTAACAGATCCAACAGTTCAAAACAACAAAGCGTACAATCTTCCAACTTTTGATCACGTAGCTCAAGGTTACCGTACTGCAAGCACGTATAACAACTCGTTAAATATCCGTGGTGGGTCAGAAAAGGCGGATTTTGCTTTTGGTGTATCAAACCTTGCGCAACAAGATGTATTTAGTAACAACTATAACAGGACAAATGTAAACATGAACTTGGGTTTCAACCCGGTAAAAGGGTTAACAATCAGAAACAGCACCCAATTCATATATACATATGAAAACTTACTTGGTGGCAGCAAGTTTAACCTGGTTAACTCTTATCCGTTTATCGATTTCAATTATATTGATCCTACAACCGGTTTAAGGGTTGTTAAGCCAAGTGTTGATATTGATGGAAATAACTCCCTTACAGAAAGAGATTATCACTCACGTTATAAAAAAACGCCAAGAATTTTAGAGAACGCGAATGTTAACTATAGATTCCCAAAATTTGTTGAGTTTGACTATAAGTATTCATTAGATTATCGTACGGAAGATTCTCATGATTACTACAAAAACCAGGAATCGACCTACCAGGATGTTTCATGGGGAGCTCCAAACGGACAGATCACTAATGAGTTCGCTAACTTAAAAGACGAATATAACATCGCGAGTGTTTTTGTTCGTACCGATTTTAAGAATGATTTTCATAGTTCACTTCCCATCAAAACCTCAACTCAGTTTAGTTATGATGCAAGAAGAAGAACATATCGTTACTATTTCGCCCAGGGTACAGGTTTAACACCATATCCTCCGGTAAATATATCGGGTGCGTCTACCAAAACTGCCGGAGATGCAACCGATTATGCTAACCTTACATATGGATTTTTGGTTAACCAAACCATTGATTTTGGTAACTTATTTGGTATTTCAGGTGGTTTCCGTTCAGATTATTCTTCTGTGTTCGGTGGCCAGTCTAAACCATTTACCTTTCCTCGTGGAACAGTGTACTTTAATCCGTCAGAATTATTTAAAAATCACGACTTAGTAGCCAACTGGAAATTACGTGGTGCTTTTGGTAAAGCAGGGGTACAGCCTGATAATTATGCAAGGGAATTGATCTTGAATGTTAATGCATTAGGATCAAACGGAACAGATTTATCAAACCAGCTAACCGCAAGAAACCCATTATTAAGGGTTCAGGTTACGCAAGAGATAGAATTAGGTACAGATGTAACATTTACACCATTTAAAGGTAACTGGTTGTCAAATTTAACTTTCAGTGGTTCATATTGGACAAGGAAATCAAATGATGTTATCCAAAACGCTCCTGTAGCACCTTCATCAGGATTTACAGCTATATTAGATAATCTTATCTCATTGAAATCTAATGGGATAGACCTGTCTTTAGATGCGAGCGGTTACAAATCAGAAGATTTCTCTTGGGATATCGGCTTACGATTTGCTAAAACCAAAACAGTTGTAACTAAGCTATCTAACAACTTACCTGTTTTTAATGGTGCATTTATTATTAAAGAGGGCGAACAGTTGGGCGTATTATATGGACAAACACCTCTACACAGCGTTAACCAATTAAAACCGGACGGAACCCGTTACATAGCTGAGGCTGATGCAGCAAAATACACTCTTGTAGATGGTAATGTGGTTAATATAGCAACATTCTCGCCTGTAATTACAGGCGCAGATGACCTTTCGAACATGGGTAATACTAACCCCAAGTTTACTTCATCAATGTTTAACAGGTTTAGGTATAAAAACCTTAGTGTATCGTTCCAGTTTGACTGGAGCCACGGAGGCAAGATATACAACCAAACTCGCCAATGGTTATACAGGGATAGGTTATCAAAAGACTTTGATACCCCTGTAACAATTGCAGGCAAAACAGGTGCGTTTGTAAACTATTATGCAGGTTACTACAATACACTTAACCCAGTATCATGGTTTGTTGAAGATGCAAGTTATGTACGCTTGCGCGATGCGTCTATCGGTTATGACCTTACAAGTTTGATCAATCCTCAAAGAACCTGGATCAAAACAGTAAATGTAACAGTATCAGGACACAACTTACTTACATTTACCAAATACAAAGGCCTTGACCCGGAAGCCAGCGCATCTGTTGACAGCCAGGGTACAGCTCTAGGAAGCATCGGTAACTACAGAGGTATCGATTACTACGGTTCACCTAACCTTAGATCATTCCAGTTTAGTTTAAACGTTGGATTTTAATTTAAAAAGTAACACGAGATGAAAAAAATATATATTTTGGTTTTTGCGCTTGCCTTGGCGAGTTCCGCATGTAAAAAATCAGATTTACAATTAGGTAACCCGAATAACCCGTCATTGGTTTCATTAGAAACAAAAACGGGTATAGAATACTATTCTGCGGGATTTTACAGGCAAAGTGGTGCTGTATTTGATAAATCAACTTTTTATAACAGTGTAATGGGTGACGAGCAATTCTCGTCAGTAGGTAATTTTGGTATGAGGTTTACTCAGCAAGTTACGGCTATTACATTGCCGGCGCCTTACAATACTAAGATTCCTAATATATTTGGGGTTGATCAGATAACTCAATTAAGAAGTCTGAACAACTTTGCTGCTGATGCCAGTGGGAGTAACGCATTCCAGTTTACCTGGCAAGATGCTTATCTTGCAAATGGGCAGGCAAATATTTTATTGATGGCATTAGATAACCCTAAATTGGAGATTCCTGCAAGTGAAAAAGCTACTTTACAGGCTTGGGCCTATTGGTGGAAAGGGTTGTTGTATTCGCAAATTGGCTCATTATACAGCCAGGGCATTATAAATAATGCTGCTGATGGTACAACCAACAACAATTATGTTGGGCATGATGCTATTATAGCAGAGGCTAATGCTAATTTTGAGAAAGCCATAGCTTTGTTAAAAGGCATAAACGATGCTGATGCTGACTATAAAGCAACTATGGTTGCTATTACTCCATCATTTAACGTAACAGGAACAGCTATTACCCCTTCTATGTGGGTTAGGAGCTGCTATACCAATGAAGCAAGGAATATTTTAGTTAATACTAAGGTAAAAGACCTTAATGCTGCTATACTTACTAAAGTATCTGATCTGGCAAGCAAAGGTTTGGTTCAAGGTGACCAGGCTTTTGTTAGAGGGATGGATGTCAATAGTGTTAACGACTTAACAGCGGGTACACAGATCCACCCATTCTTGTGGAATAATGATGATATAAACCCGTCTTGGCAGTATACCAGCGAACGTTTAGTACAGGATTTTAAAGTTGGTGATAAAAGAAAGGATAATGGTATCCGTTTATTAGGAACCACTGTAGTCAACGTTAGGGCCCGCGGTATCCAGTTCGGATCTCGTTATACACCTAATGCTATTGAAGATGGTGGATATTGGACGACTGGTAAAGCACACGTTGGTAAACACTTATATGCCGGTTCATGGGAAGAAAATGCCCTAATGCTTGCCGAAGTACAAATCCGTAG
Source organism: Mucilaginibacter sp. (assembly GCA_028288315.1). Classification (GTDB taxonomy): domain Bacteria; phylum Bacteroidota; class Bacteroidia; order Sphingobacteriales; family Sphingobacteriaceae; genus Mucilaginibacter. The sequence goes on along the minus strand of JAQBNY010000013.1, from coordinate 4,539 downwards.
CGGTAACATCGAAACCGGTTTAGGTTACATTGATGACGTTAGGATTGCCCAGGGAGCTCAATTAGCTGCTGTTAAAGGCACAGGACTCGATTTGAACGGAGCTCTTGAAGAGTTAAGAAAAGAACGCAGGATAGGTTTATTCTTACGTGGTGTTGCATTTTATGATGCCCGCCGCTGGGGTGTAACAGCACCGGCAAGCCAGGGTGGCGGCCGTGCTGGCGCTATTGTTTTGGTACCAGGAAGTTTTACCGGTGGCGGTGCAGGTTATACTGCGTTACCTTGTTTCATAGAATATAACTATGCAGACTATTGGGATGTTCCAATTGATGAAACAGCATACAATGCTCAAACAACTAAGGCTACAGCTCAATAACAATAATTTAGATTAACTAAACAAGTTTAATAGAACCCAAATACCTTAACAAGTATTTGGGTTCTATTTTTTATAGCTTATTTCAACGCCAGCCGTTGTAACCTTTAAACTTAGGGATTTACCAAAACCAGGCTGCAGTTGTTAGATACGTGTCCGGCAGGGAAATCAAAGCAAACCGGATAATCATAATCAGCAACAACATTTATCACTATTTGAGGCAGGCCAGGTACACCTGCTGGTGTAGTTGATGGTAAAGTGCTTAGAACCGCTGAAGTTTTATTAAACAGGATGGAAGCAGAATATAGAAGCGGAGCTATCCCAGCCGCTATAGCAGATTTAGTTTTATTAAAAACAAACCGCTATACAGGTTATGATGCTACTATTGATAACGCCTTATCAGGAACACCATTGCTTACTGAGATTTTAAAACAAAGAAGATTAGAACTTGCTTTTGAAGGCGATAGATTCTGGGATTTAAAACGTTTAAATTTACCTGTACAGCGTGACGCTACACACGGTGAAAAAGCAGACGGAACAGGTACCCCACCCGCTATCCCGACATTGGCCGCAGGTGATCCTAAATTTCAATTGCCTTACGCTCAAGCAGAAGTTTTGTTTAACCCTAATATTAAACAAAACCCAGGGTATTAAATAACTGTAGTTATTTTAAAATTTAAGCCTCGCAAGATTACCTTGCGGGGCTTAATATTATGTAATTATCATTAAGACGGTATGAATAAAGGCACATTACCAACTACATATCATACGCATGCAGGAATACACATTTGTTTAATACAATAGTTACAGCCTATTTCTTATCTACACTATAACTACCCGGGCCAACAAAAAACAAGCCGGCAAACATAATAGCAGCTTCAATAGCATGGGCCGCCGCCTGCAGGCCTTCTCCTTTACCAAAGTGGGTAGCCGTAGCAACTATCAAATTAATTACAAGAAATACACAAGCCGGGCGAAATGCCAGCCCAAGCATGATGAGTACCCCGCCAATTGTTTCAGTTAATCCCGATAAAAGTCCCCATACTACCGGCAAAAAGGTTACGCCAACATACTTGGTAGAGGCACCAAGGCCAGCCCATCCCTCCGGGCCGCCTAATAATTTAGGGTAACCATGATAAATAAACATTGCGCCTAACCCTACACGGATAAGTAGCAGGCCAAAATTGCGGTGATTACCAAGTTTGCTTAAATATGCCATTATATTTTATTTTAAGGTGTTTACTAATAACTCATACTAACCCGTTGAGTTTTAACCGATAAATTTAATTTTTTGCCTAAGATAAGACTGCAATTATTCGATACATGTCCAGCTGGAAAATCAAAGCAAACCGGGTAGTTATATTCTGCTACAACAGCCATAACCATTTCCGGTATGGTTTGCCCAAATGGTATGTCATTATCTTTAATATCTGTAAAGCCACCAACAATTAGTCCGGCAAGGTTTTTAAGTTTACCAGCACGTTTTAAGCTGCGTAACATTCTGTCAACTGCGTAAAGGTATTCGCCTACGTCTTCAATAAATAATATCTTACCGGCATAGTCCAGGTCAGATACTGAGCCTGCTATTGCTATTAATAAAGATAAGTTACCGCCTGTTAAAATACCCTGGGCCTCACCAGCCCGGTTTAGGGGGTTTGCATCTATTTGATAGGATAATTCTTCCCCAAATAACGCCATTCTCAATGTTTCTAATGAGTAGGCAGATGCATCAGGTATATTTAAAGGCATTTGCCCATGAATGCAGGGCAAGTTATAATTAGTAATGATATGTGCGTGCAGCAAGGTGATGTCGCTAAAGCCTACCAGCCATTTAGGATTTTTTTGCAATGCTGAAAAATCAACCATATCCACCATCCTGATGGTGCCGTATCCGCCCCGAGCGGCAATAATAGCCTTAATGCTTTCGTCATTAATAAAACGTTGCATGTCATTTGCCCGTAATTCATCGTCTCCCGCAAACTGATTGTATGAAGCGGTAACGGTTTCGCCTAATACAACTTCCAACCCCCAGCTGGTAAGTAAGTTTATAGCATCCGTCATGGGTATGGGCAACTTTTTAGCTGGACAGGTTATAGCTACTTTATCGCCTTTTTGCAGGTAAGGAATTGAAGAGTTAGGAAGTTGGGCGGTCCGCATAAATCTGAAAGCTTTTAAGATAAGATATTTGAAGCCAGTAATCAATTTGTCTTCCGGACTTCCGTCTTTCCCAAATTCTGACTTAAAAAAATTATCTTTGCAAATTAATAAACATCCCTGTTTAATGTCGCAACTTAATAAATTTAAAAGATACACTATAACATCCGCACTGCCCTATGCAAACGGGCCGTTACACATTGGTCATCTGGCGGGCGCATACCTGCCTGCAGATATTTTTGTGCGTTACCTTAGGCTGATGAAAAAGGATGTGGTATACATTTGCGGCTCGGATGAGCATGGCGCGGCCATCACCATAAAAGCAAAAAAAGAGGGCACTACGCCACAAGCAATAATTGATAAATATCATAATCAAATAAAAGGCAGTTTTGAAGAGTTCGGAATATCGTTTGATATTTACCATCGTACTTCGGCTGCCATACATCATGATCTGTCGCAGGAGTTTTTTTTGAACTTGTATGAAAAAGGCGAGTTTATTGAGAAGTATTCCGAACAGTATTACGACGAAGATTTTGATCAATTCCTTGCCGACCGCTATATTACCGGAACCTGCCCTGTTTGCAGTTACGATAAAGCATACGGCGACCAGTGCGAGAACTGCGGTACTTCATTAAACCCAACAGATCTTATTGATCCAATATCAACCTTAAGCAGTAAAAAGCCTATTTTAAAGCCAACTAAACACTGGTATTTACCATTAGATAAATATCAGCCATGGCTAGAGAAATGGATTGACGAGAAGGAAGGTGAGTGGAAGGTTAATGTATTTGGACAATGCCGCTCGTGGTTAAAATTAGGCTTGCAGCCACGCTCAATGACCCGTGATTTGGATTGGGGAATTGATGTTCCGTTAGAAGAAGCTAAAGGCAAAAAACTATATGTATGGATGGATGCGCCAATAGGCTATATATCTGCCACAAAACAGTGGGCTATTGATAAAGGGAAGGATTGGCAACAATACTGGAAAAAGCAAGCCAATACCGAAGATGATGCCTGTCTGTTACACTTTATTGGTAAGGATAATATTGTATTTCATTGCATTATATTCCCGGCTATATTAAAGGCGCATGGCGATTATATTTTGCCACAAAATGTGCCGGCCAACGAGTTTCTAAACCTGGAGGGCGATAAGCTTTCTACCTCGCGGAACCATGCGGTTTGGCTGCATGAATATTTGAAAGAGTTGCCAGGCAAGCAAGATGAGCTGCGTTATGTTCTTACATCAATACTGCCCGAAACCAGCGACAGCGAGTTTACCTGGAAAGATTACCAGGCCCGCGTTAATAATGAACTGGTTGCTATATTAGGAAACTATGTGAACCGGGTAATGATACTAATGCACAAATTTTACGAGGGCAAGGTAGAAAGCGATACCCCAACTATTAAATTAACTGTTGCCAATCTTGATAAAGAGATTGGCAACTATTATGATGAGTTGGGTAAAAATCTGGAGAGTTACCGTTTTAGACAGGCATTGCAAAACGTAATGGATATTGCCCGCTTAGGCAATCGTTACCTAACTGAGCAAGAGCCCTGGAAAACAATTAAAAGTGACCCTGCGGCGGCTAAAACAGCCTTGCATAACAGTTTAGTATTAATAGGCCATCTGGCAACATGCCTGCAGCCATTTTTACCTGCAAGTGCTACAAAAATATTTGGCATGCTAAATGTTGATGCAGTAACATTTTATCAGGAATTAGAATTTGCAAATGGCCACCAATTAAACGCCGCAGCTTTGTTATTTGAAAAGGTTGAGGATGAGGTGATAGATATACAAATACAGAAACTGGCCGATAAAAAGAAAGCATCGGCAGTGGTACAACAACCAATAGTAGCGCCGGCAAAAGCCAACATTACATTTGACGATTTTGTTGGAATGGATATACGTACAGGCACCATTTTAACTGCAGAAAAAGTTGCTAAAACAAAAAAGCTTTTAAAGCTGACCATTGATACCGGTATTGATGAACGGACAGTAGTATCGGGCATTGCAG
>JAQBNY010000341.1 GCA_028288315.1 Mucilaginibacter sp. | reverse complement strand
AATGTTTTATAGTTAAGTTTGAACAAATGAATATACAAATTATAAACGGGCCAAATTTAAACCTGCTTGGCGTACGCGAGAAATCTATATATGGCAGTGCTGACTTTGAAAGCTACCTTGCCGAATTACAAAAACATTTTACAAACATCACCATTAATTATTATCAAAGTAATGTTGAGGGAGAAATTATAAACAAACTACATGAGGTTGGCTTTAGCTATGATGGCATTGTACTGAATGCGGGCGCTTACACTCACACCTCTATTGCTATTGCCGATGCTATTGCAGCTATAAACACACAGGTAATTGAAGTCCATATTTCTAACGTATATAAGCGAGAAGAATTTAGACATACAAGCATGCTGGCAAGTAACTGCAAAGGCGTAATAGCTGGCTTTGGGATGCACTCGTACAGGTTGGCTATAGAAAGCCTGTTGCTTAAGTACTAAAGCCTAAATTCTAAAAGAAAAAGCAATCTGTACATGAGTCGCGGCGCTTGGCTATCTGCTCCCCGACTCGATGATATGCACCTTGCTAATGCAGGTCCTGTTGCTCCAGATCGGTAAATTTAGTACGCTTACCTACAAAGAAATCCCATACAATACTGCGCGAGTAAGTACCAGTTAGCATTGCAGATTTATGATTTACGATTTTAGATGTTGTTTCATCCGGACTTCCGGACTTCCGGATTTTCCGACTAAATAATTTCCTTACAAAGTTTTGGTGCGCTTTGGTTACAGCCCAGGCATCCTTACGTTTACCCTCCATCAGGAAGCGTATAAGAGCTAAAAAATCCATCCAAAACCGTATACTGATCACCCAAAATGCTTTCCAGAAGGGCAAATTGTTTTTAAGCAGTAACAAGTTGTTTCTGAAGTTAAGATAGGTTTTAAAAGGGTTTTCGGTATTAAGCGTACCGCCGCCAACATGGTAAACCTGCGATTGTGGGCAGTAAACCACTTTATAACCCATATTTTTCAATCGCCAGCAAAGATCAATTTCTTCCATGTGGGCAAAAAAGCTTTCGTCAAATCCGCCTGCTAGGTCCCAGCATTTCTTTTTAATGAACATTGCCGCACCCGATGCCCAAAAAATCTCGCCAGGCTGCTCGTATTGGCCCCTATCGGCTTCTATCTCGTAAAATATCCGGCCACGGCAAAATGGGTAACCATATTTATCAATAAAGCCACCTGCAGCCCCTGCATGCTCAAAATAGTCCTTACTATCAAATGATTTAATTTTTGGCGCGGCGGCGGCTATTCGTTCGTCGCTTTCCATTTGGGCTATTACCGGCTCTATCCATCCGGGCTCAACCTCAACATCAGAGTTAAGCAATATATAATAATCGGCATTTACCTGGGTCAGTACCCGGTTGTAACCACCGGTAAAGCCGTAGTTACCCTTATTTTCAATTATTGTTACCGTTGGGTATACGCTTTTTACAAAAGCAACAGAGCCATCTGTTGAGCCATTATCGCCCATTACTATTTCCAATGCCGGCCACGTTGATGCTAAAACAGAGGGTAAAAAATCACGAAGGTATTTGATGCCGTTCCAATTTAGTATTACTACGGCAACTTTAGGTGTATGCATCATTTATTAAAATCCTCCGGCTTAAACTTCCACCTGCGGTGACTCCATAGCCAATATTGGGGCGTTTCTTTTATTTGTTTATCAAGGTACTGCACATGCGCGTTGGTAATTTCGTATTCTGCAGTTTCTTTTGGGTGTTCAATCAGCGGAACAAGCGTATAGGTATAATAGCCTCTTTTAATTACATCTATCCGGTAAAAAAGCACAACAGAATCAACCATTTTGGCTATCTTCTCTATCCCCAAAAAAACAGCGGTGGGCTGGTTTAAAAAGGTAGTAAAATAGTTTATATCATGCCTTACGGGTGTTTGGTCTGATGCCAGTACAATCATTGTGCGCTCATTTTTTAAAGCAATAACTGTACGCAGAGTTTGTTTCATTGCAACTAAAGTAGAGCCGAAACGAGCCCTTTGCTTGTTTAAAAATCTATCAAAGGCTTCATTTGATAAGGGCTTGTAAACAATAAGTGTTTTCTCTTCGGTAAGCATACCAAACTCCAATGCCGCCATTTCCCAATTACCATAATGCCCTGCAGCGGCAATAATGCTTCTGCCCTGCTTAAAATAATGATCAACTATCTCTGGGTTAGTAACACGCATACGCTTAAGCAGCTCTTTTTCAGATATGCTTATCATCTTAAACGTTTCCACCAGCAGGTCGGCCATGTAGTGGAAATATTGCTTTTCAATCTTTAAACGCTCGGCCTCGCTTTTGTCAGGAAAGGCGTTCTTTAAATTTTCATAAACAACCTCTCGCCGATACTTAATTATGTAATAAATAATCAAGTATAAAACATCAGCTATGAGGTACAAAAACCAAAAGGGCAATAACGAAAACAGATACCAAAAAAATATACCTGTATTATATGCGGCCTTTTTTAACATTATTTTAACCAATTTTGCCACAAACATAAAAAATATATATGATTGAGAATGGTGCTGTTTTACCTATGTTCTATTTGCCGCCGATTGAGTATTTTACAAAGCTGAATAACTTTAAGCCCAATATATTGTTGGAGGTGGAAGAACATTTCCCAAAACAAACTTACCGTAACCGGGCAAACATATACTCGCCTGATGGTATGCTAACCCTTACCGTTCCCGTATCAAAGGGCTCAAAAAACCACACCAAAACAAAAAATGTTAAAATAAGCTATGATTTTAAGTGGCAGCGCTTACACTGGCTTAGCCTGGGCGCCTGTTACCGCAGCTCGGCCTATTTTGAGTATTATGAGGATGATTTTGCACCTTTTTACGAAAAGAATTTCACCTATCTTATTGATTATAACCGCGAGTTACTGGAGTTATTGTTGCGACTGCTTAAAATAAAGCTGCCCTTGCAATTTACTGAAACATATGAGCTAACTTACCCACAGCTTATTGATTTGCGAAGTAATATAAGCGCTAAAAACATACCCGATACCGAACAAAAGCCTTACTTTCAGGTTTTTGAAGAACGAAAAGGGTTTTTAAAAAACCTAAGCATTGTCGATTTACTGTTTAACCAGGGGCCACAGGCTATAAATTATCTATAATGTCAACATATATCAAGCGTGTACACTATAAAAATCACAAACGACACATTAATGTAGGTGCGCGTCCGGGTTCAATTATCATACCTGATGACGCTTTACCGCCGCGAATAGTTATTTATTCCTTTAACCAGGACGACCTGCAGAGCAGTAAAGGTACCGATATGGAAACCATTACTAAACAGATAAAAAAATGTCCGGATCACACCCATTGGATAAAAATAAATGGCTTGGGCGATGCCGAATTGATTGAGGATATTGGTATTTTTTTAGGGATAAATCAATTGGTGCTTGAAGACGTTGTAAACACCCACCAGCGCCCTAAATTTGATGAGTATGATGGTTATGTGTTTGGCACCAGCAGGATAATATATTTTAATAAAGAAAATGAGCTGATAAACTGCCAGTTTAGCGGGATTGTAAAGGATAATATCATCATTAGTTTTGAAGAAAGCCATCTTGACTATTTTGAAGCTATTACCACGCGGTTAAATGCCGGCAAAGGCGTTATCCGCACAGCCGGGCCGGGTTATATCTTCTATACCCTTACCGATACTATATTAGATAATTACTTCGTTCTCCTATCTCAAATTGGCGATCAAATAGACCAAACTGAGGATAAGCTGTATAAAAGCGCTGATAAAACTATCATGTTTGATGCACAGCAATTAAAACGCACGCTCATTATCATTCGCCGCGCGTGCTGGCCTGAGAGGGATAAGATAAACGATATGATTCGCAGTGAAAACGGACTCATCACTAAAGAAACCAAACTCTTTTTACGTGATGCCTATGACCATTGCATCCAGGCTATGGATATGGTAGAAAGCTACAAGGAAGTAACGTCAAGCATTATTGATCTTTATTTATCAATGGTAAGCAATCGCATGAACGAGATAATGAAGGTACTTACCATTATATCAGTAATTTTTATTCCTTTAACCTTTATTGCCGGTATCTATGGCATGAACTTTAGTCGTGAGGATACCCACGGGCATGTTATTCCTGACAACATGCCCGAGCTGTATGTTCATCATGGATATGTGTATTCCCTTATTGGTATGTTCCTGATAGGCGCTTTCCAGCTATTTGTGTTTTGGAAGAAGGGTTGGTTTAATAAATTATAGCATAGCCACGCAACAACTACGCCTTTTACAAACTATTAACCTTACACAAAAACAATGCAACAATGGTGCTAAAGTGTTGATTTATAGACTTGACATTACTTCTACAATGTGTAAATTTACATAACTGATCAAGCCAAAGACCCAAGTCTTTAAAACAATAAAAATACTGTTATGGCAACTTCAAGTGGTAAAATTGAAACATTCATTAATCAAGTAATCGAAACCAAAAAAATTTATTTCGACGAACTTGATCATCTTGTTGAAAACAGCAGATGGTTAACTACACTTGTATTGGCTGAAATTGGTGGCATAGCGGCTTACAGAAAATTGATAGATGCAAAAAGTTTATCAATTCCGTTTACACTTATAATTTTATTGTTAGCACTTACCATCGTTTGTTTTATGGTGTGTATCCTGCTATCCAGAAAAGCAAAGATTAAAATTTCAAAACGTATTGCATTTGATATGGATGAAATAACTGAAATTAGTAACGATGGAAACCTTGCACCTATTAATGGTGACAAAATAATTGATGAATTAAGCATGGCATTAAACCATGTTATTTCCGTTGAACCAGAAGACACACGTTCTTTTGAAACTTGCGGAATTATACTTTTCATTTTAAGCACACTTGCTACAACCCTTGTTCTATTTTTTTCTGAAAGTCTTAGCTTCTTTATTTAACATTTATATCAATTACTTACCCTTTCAAAAGCTTCCTCTTTAGCCATGCTCTAACCGGCTCATCATATAACTTTAATGCTGCGTAAGCCAGCAGAATGAAAAAGATGAAGAGTCCGCAGGCTATAGGAACGATGATTGACGGGGTGGGCTTTTCTTTGATTATCCAAAACATATAAATGTATATGAACGGATAGTGCGTGATGTAGATAGGGTATGATATGTCGCCAGAGAACTTGCACAGCTTGGCCCAACGACCGCTTATTTGCCCGCCGGCACCGGCCGCAATTATAATTGGGAACATAATAATAATGCATGCCGCTTCATAAAAACCATTCCAACTGTACCAAGGGAAAAAGAACAGCGCCATCAAAACAAGCGAGCACACGGTATATGCCATAGGAATGCGGATAAGTTTACCCGTACGAAACAGCAACAGCCCTGCAAAAAACGGGAACATCATGCGAACCGGGGCCACCCATATATTGGGATACCCTTCCGCTCCGGGACCGTAGAAGAAATCGGCAATAAATTTAGATTTTATTTTTGCATAACCCCAGCCGGTACCAAGGTCGCCATGATCTACTGCAACCACAGTAAGTACTATACCGCTGATAATAACAACAACCCACAATACGGTTTTAGTCATTTTATGGCCAAATACAGCATAAATTATGTTTGCAATATATTCCTGCATTAACGACCAGCAGGGCCCGTCAAGCGGGTGTGTTTCACCCCAGCCGCGCACATCTATAGGTGCAGGCAACAGCGTAAAGCCAATTAGCATAACTGCAATCAATCTCCATATTTCTACATTTTGCGCGTCTTTATATGGGTCGAACCAAAAGGCGATGGCACCTATCAGCGTACCTAAAATAACCAGCGGGTGTAAGCGGATGAGCCTTATCTTGAGGAATTGTTTAATGGTCATTCCTTTTGCCCACCTATCATCATATGCGTAACCAACCACAAAGCCCGATAGCATGTAGAAAAAATCTACTGCCAGGTAGCCATGGTGCATAGGATGTTTGTCAAGTTCGGGGTAATAGGCTTCAAATAAATGGAAAATAACCACCAGTATAGCGGCTGTGCCACGCAATCCGTCTAAAATTGGGTAATGTGGTTTCATAAAAGGCTTTTTCGGTTTAGGTATAAAAGCCTAAAGTAATGTTTTTGGTGGGAGTATTGCAAAAAATACTAATCGAATTTGCAGAAGATGTTATCGGGTAATTATTAACTTGCTTCCGCAAGTTTTTCATTCTCTAAAATCTGCAATAAGGCTTTTTCTGCAATGTTAAGTTCGGCAGCTTGTATGTCCTTTTCTTCATCCAACTGGCTAATGTATTTAAAAAGGCTACCGTCTTCGTAACTTTTTATTACCGTTGGGTGTACGTAATACTTTTTGCAAACAGTACGGGTATTACCCAGATTAACGGCTACTTGATCAAGCACACTCACAATTTTTTTGCGACACTCTGCTATAGTACTGAATTCACCAGCTTCTTTAAATGCATATAAGGCACTTACGCTACCGGCCCAGGTACGGAAATCTTTTGCAGTAAAGTCCTCTCCTGTTATCTCTTTAAGATAATTGTTAATATCGCCAGATCCTATAGTACAGCGTTCGCCATACTCATTATAAAACTGGAACAGTTCTTTACCGGGAATGTCGCGGCATTGCTTTACCAATCTGGCCAATTTTTTACTTTGCAGGGCAACTTTATGCATCACCCCTTTTTTACCCTTAAACTGAAAGTTCAACTTTGACCCTTCAATTTTAACGTGTTTGTCCATTAGTGTGGTAAGGCCAAAAGAACCGTAAAGTTTCTTGTATGATTCATTGCCTACCCTTATGCTGGTAAGCTCCATCAGTCGCACTACAAGAGCCACTACCTTCTCATAATCAAGGTTGCGGCGGGCAAGGTCTTTATCTACCTGTTGCCTTATGGCCGGCAAATGCGCAGCAAAGGTTTGCAAACGATGGTATTTTGATTGATTACGAATTTTGTTCCATTGCGAATGGTAACGATATTGCTTACGCCCGGCAGCGTCAGTACCGGTAAACTGCAGGTGCCCGTTCTCATACGGCGATATCCAAACATTGGTATAAGCGGGCGGTATCACTAACGTATTAAAACGTGCTATTACTTCTTTATCCTTAACCACCTTACCATCAGCATCAAGATAACTCCAGCCCTTGCCTGTTTTTTTACGGGTATAGCCGGGAGTAGAATCTGAAACATAGCGCAATCCTACAGCTTTCGC
>JAQBNY010000334.1 GCA_028288315.1 Mucilaginibacter sp. | reverse complement strand
TTGTGTAAATGTACTATCGAAGTCTATTATAAAATACTGATCCATTTGAGGGGTGTAATGTAAGCAATACAAAAGTGCAAAAATTGATTGAAGTGTCAACCAGTAAAGGTTGATTATTCGCAATCATTTGGCTTTTGTTAAATATAATTAACAAGGAAGACTCCCGTTTCTTGTGGTATTATGTTTAAAATAACAGCAATAACCAGTAGCTAATTAAAACATAAATAATATTTTTATGGCTTATGCAGCAACAGGTCATCAACAGAAAAATAAAGCCTTTTCAGCTTGTTGCATTAATATTTTTTACAGTATCAGGCGGGCCGTATGGGCTGGAGCCTTTATTAACTTATGCCGGGGAGCATGCCGCTATTTTAGTTTTGCTGATAACCCCGCTGCTTTGGGATGTACCCGCCATTTTTACAGTTTTAGAACTCAATAGCATGATGCCCGTTACCGGGGGTTATTATAAATGGGTTAAGCATGCGTTAGGTATCCGTTGGGGTTTTTATGAAGGCTGGTGGACATGGATCTACACTTTTGTTGACCTTGCTATTTATCCGGTACTATTTGTAACATACGCCTCCTTCTTTTTTCCGGGGATTGAAGCGTATCGCATACCCATTTGTATTTTAATAGTTTGGTTATCTGCAGGCTTAAACATACTGGGAGTTGTACCGGTGGGCAGGGTGTCGTTATTTTTAGGTGCCGCTGTATTGTCACCATTAATTATTTTGTTTGTGCTGGTTATTTATCAACATGGAGATAGTATCAGTATTCCATCGCAAAGCTTAAAAGGAGTGCCTTTTTCTTCGCTGGGGATGGCGCTATATACCGTTATGTGGAACTGCCTGGGCTGGGATAATATTACCACCTATGCCGAAGAGGTAGAAAAACCGGTACGCTCCTACCTGGTATCAGTATTTGCTGCTTTTGCACTGGTTATGGTTGTTTATTTTTTTGCTATAGTAACTGCACAACAGTCGGGCATAAACCATGAGGTTTTTAATTCCTATGGTTTTCCGGCGCTTGGCCAACTGGTTAGCGGGCGCTGGCTGGGAGCCATATTAGCAGCCGGGGGTATGGCAAGTTCATTAGGGATATATTCGGCGGTATTGCTATCTGTATCCCGTGTGCCAAAAGCCATGGCTGATGACGGCCTGCTCCCTAAACGACTAAATAGATTACACCCCCGGTTTAAAACGCCATATGTTTCCATCCTTTTATGCTCGGCAGTGGTAAGCTTTATGATACTGTGGCCCTTTGACGCATTGCTTATAATTGATGTTACAGTTTACGGAGCAGGCTTATCACTTGAATATATCTCTCTTATTAAGCTTCGTATATCTGCGCCAAATGCAAAGCGACCGTTCAGGATCCCACTAAATACTACCGGATTGTATATTGCAATGATATTGCCTTTCGGTGTTTATTTTATTGCATTGGCCGGGGCATTTTCTTCAACACCAAAATCAATACAGGCAGCTTTATTTGCCATAGGTATCCTGCTTACTGCCGAAGTAGCATGGCGATTAATCACCTGGAAGAAACCGCATCTTAAAGTTAAAGCAGCTTAATATTCTCCTGGTAAAACCCTTCACTCTTTTAATAGTTATAACAGATACAAGAAATCTGTACAATTATGAGATCTATATGGAAAGGCTCGCTGGGTTTTGGGCTGGTAAGCATCCCTGTTAAGCTGTATTCGGCGGTGCAAACAACCTCGCTTGATTTTGATATGCTGGATAGCCGAGATCATTCGCGCATACGCTACCAGCGGGTAAATGAGCAAACACATAAAGAAGTGCCTTATGATAAAATTGTTAAAGGCTATAAGCTAAATGATGATTATGTAATAATGGAAGATGCAGATTTTGAAGCTGCCGCTCCTGAAAAAAGCAAAGTAATTGAAATTGAGAGCTTTGTTGATATAACCGATGTTAACCCTATGTTTTACGAAACATCATATTATACCGAACCCGATACCAAGAATAACAAAGCCTATGCGTTATTGCTTCAGGCCCTAAAAAAATCAGGCAAGGCAGGCCTTGCCCGCTTTGTACTGCGGAGTACAGAAAGCCTTTGCATTGTGCACCCGGTAAAAAATGTATTGGTTGTAACCCGCATACGCTTTGGGCAGCAAATTAGGGAGCCGGAAGAACTGAACATTGCCGACGATGTAAATGTGAGCAAAAAAGAACTGGACGTAGGCCTGGCGCTTATTAACCAATACGCCGAAGATTTTGATGTATCTAAATTTAAAGATGAGTATACCGATGAGTTGCTAAAAATAATTAAAGCTAAATCAAAGGGTAAACGTGCTACCATCAAAAAACTTAAACCGCATAAAACTACAGGTACCGATTTGTACGATCAACTAATGCAAAGCCTTACTGCCAAAAAGGGCGCATAATTTATAAGGCAATATTATCAGGCTGGTGCAAACCGGCCTTTTTTATTGAATAAAAACAATCGTTATAATTAAATATATAACCAATTAGTGTAATTAATAAAACCAACACTTATGATTTATGTTTAACTGATATACCAAAACATAAACATTTACCAATATGGCAACTACTAAAACACTAACCAAAAAGGCTCCAATCAAAATGGCAAGAGCAAGAAGGTCTCCTGAAACAACTACCGCTGTAGAAGAATCAGCATTAAATGAATTGTTTATTGATGAACTAAAAGATATTTATTGGGCCGAAAAACATTTAACAAAGGCATTAGCCAAATTGGCTAAAAAATCAACTACCGATGAGCTACGCGGTGCAATTGAAAACCACATTACACAAACCGAAAATCAAATAATCCGTTTAGATCAGGTATTTGAATCGATAAATAAAAAAGCTACTGCAAAAAAATGCGAAGCGATGGCTGGCTTAATTAAAGAATCTGAAGAAATAGTTGAAAGCACCGAAGATGGCAGCATTACACGTGATGCCGGCATCATATCAGCCTGCCAAAAGGTTGAGCACTATGAAATTGCTTCATATGGCACACTTAAAACATTAGCAGGCATATTGGGCTACAATGATGCTGCTGAGTTGCTTGACGCCACCCTGCAGGAAGAAAAACAAACTGACGAACTGCTTACCCAGGTTGCAGTAGGTACTATCAATCAATCTGCAAAATCAGAAAAAGCATAATTCACAATTTTATATAAGAGAAAGGCCGTCCTTAAGGGATGGCCTTTTGTTTTTAAAAAAATTGGATAATGTGTAGCGTAACAGTTAGGTAGCCGTAAGGTTAAAAACATATTTAAACAGGTATTAAACTGTGCCATAGGTCCGGGAAGTCGTTTTTATAATTTATTTAATTTTAAATTAAAACATGGCAAGGGTTTTGCGTAAGTAGTATTAAACAATTATAATACTACCATTATGGAAACTAAAGAAAAAGCAATTGAAGTTTTAAATGATCTTATTGAAATAAACAATGACCGTATAGATGGCTTTGACCGCGCATCAAAAGAATTAGGTGAAGGCGACAGCGATCTTAAATCATTGTTTAGCAAATTTGCAAGCGATAGCCGCCGTAATGTGCAAGAGTTAAGCGCTGCTGTTAGTCTGGCAGGTGGCGAAGTTGAAACAGGTAATTCTGCCTCAGGCACCATACACCGCGCATGGTTAGATGTTAAAGCTACATTTAGTGGCCATGATCGTAAAAGCATCTTAGAAGAATGTGAGCGCGGCGAGGATGCTATTAAAAAAGCCTATCGCGACGCTTTAACTGAAGACAATGGCTTATCAACACAATACAGCCAGCTAATTGTACAACAGCAACAAGTTATTAATGAAGGTCACGACAGGATCAAGGCTTTAAGAGACAGCCAAGTGTAATTTAATAAAATCAATGGCAAGTAAAAAGCCGCTTAACATTTGCTAAGCGGCTTTTTTTGAAATTTGGTGAATTTGTTAACATCAATTTTAAATCCTTGGTGAAATTTTAATTGTACATTTGTAATCGTTATAAATAGTATTCCCTATATTAAAATAAATTTTGTGATTATATTAATTTTCTTTCTGGCTCATTGGTTCTTATCTTTATTCTTCCAGACATTTTTCCTTCACCGGTACGCTTCACATAAAATGTTTACTACTAATAAATTTTTTGAACGTTCATTTTATGTGATGACCTATATTTTCCAGGGTTCATCTTTTTTAAACCCTCGCGCTTATGCAATTATGCACCGCGAACATCACGCTTACAGCGATACCGAGAAGGACCCGCATTCTCCACACTTTTTTACAGATGTTTTTCAGATGATGTGGCACACTATATTAAGCTACCGTGATCATATCAAAAGGGTAAAAGAGCCTGAAGAACGCTTTAAAGGAAACTATCCCGAGTGGAAATTTTTAGATTATATAGGCTCAACTATATTATCGCGCTTAATGTTTGGCGCTATGTACGTTGCCTTTTATGTAGCTTTTGCTACACACTGGTGGATGTACCTATTAATTCCAATACACTTTATGATGGGCCCGTTACACGGCGCTATAGTAAATTGGTGCGGCCATAAATATGGTTACGCTAATTTTGACAATAATGATAAATCAAAAAATACAACTCCGTTTGACTTTTTAATGCTTGGAGAATTGTTTCAGAACAATCACCATAAACGCCCTAACAACGCCAACTTTGGCGCAAAATGGTTTGAGATAGATCCGGTTTACCCAATCATGAAAGTTATGCATTGGGCAAGGATCATCAGGCTGAGAAAAGCATACCTTTAAACGACGAAGGATAATTCTTTGACAAAGGATAATGAAAGGCGAAAGGTGGAAAATCTTTCGCCTTTTTTGTGTCATTTATATTACTTTATCGTTAATCCTTTATCTTTCTGTCCCTTCATCCTTTATCCCTTTTAACTATATTTGCTGCGATGAAAATATCGGTATTAGCGCAAAATTTAAGCGGCTCTGAAATTATCAAGATAGCCGGCGAAATAAACGAATTAAAAAAACAGGGTCAAAACATTGCCAATTTAACCATTGGTGATTTTGACGCTGATATTTATTCTATCCCAACAGAACTTAAGGACGGTATTATTGATGCCTATAATAAAAATCAAACCAACTACCCCCCTGCCGATGGTATGTTAAACCTGCGCGAAAGTGTATCAGGTTTTCTTAAAAGTCGTATGGGATTGGAATATGCCTCAAACCAGATTCTTATTTCAGGTGGTTCAAGACCATTGATCCACTCTGCCTACATGGCACTGGTTGATCCGGGTGACAAAGTAGTTTTCCCGGTACCATCATGGAACAATAACCACTATTGTGATCTTACAGGTGCCGAAGCCGTTTTGATAGAAACGCATGCCGAAAATAACTTTATGCCCACCGCAGATGAGATACGCCCGCATTTAAAAGGCGCTTCCCTGCTGGCATTATGCTCGCCATTGAATCCAACCGGCACCATGTTTGATAAAAAAGACCTGGAAGAAATATGCGACCTGGTAATAGCCGAAAACAAAACCCGTAACAAGGGCGAAAAACCACTATACTTGTTATACGATCAGATATATTCACAGCTTACTTTTGGTGAACATAAGCATTACAACCCTGTTACGTTACGCCCGGAGCTGAAAGATTACACCGTGTTTATTGATGGCGGGTCGAAATGCTTTGCCGCTACAGGTGTACGTGTAGGCTGGGGCTTTGGCCCTGCGTTTATTATTGACACCATGAAAGCCATTGTTGGCCACATGGGTGCATGGTCTCCTAAAGCAGAGCAGGTTGCCATGGCAGAATATTTAAAACATAATGGTTTAGTTGATACATACCTTGAAAAACTTAAATCGGGTATACAAGCCAGCCTTAATGCTTTACACGAAGGCTTTCAGCAATTAAAGGCAGAGGGTTTTAGTGTTGATTCTATTGAGCCAATGGGTGCCATTTACTTAACCGTTGAGGTTAATTATACCGGCAAAACTACACCGAATGGCAAAGT
This sequence comes from Mucilaginibacter sp., assembly GCA_028288315.1. Taxonomy (GTDB): domain Bacteria; phylum Bacteroidota; class Bacteroidia; order Sphingobacteriales; family Sphingobacteriaceae; genus Mucilaginibacter. The sequence continues at coordinate 117 of JAQBNY010000334.1, read as the reverse complement.
GCTTAATAACAGTGCCGATGTTAACTTTTACCTGATAAAAGAAGCTAAGGTGGCATTTGTGCCGTTCTCTGCTTTTGGTAATAGCGAGCAAGTATCCTGGTTCAGGGCATCGGTTGG
>JAQBNY010000322.1 GCA_028288315.1 Mucilaginibacter sp. | reverse complement strand
AAATGTGAAATTCTGAGCATTTTTATACAATTGTAAGCTCAATAATGCTTTTATATAAAAAAATAAGAATCATCATCTTAGATTTGAGCATATAATAAGCTATAACCGAATTACAATTATTAAAAGATGATCATACACGATAGACGAATTAAAAAGTTTCGCCAACGTATGGCATGTGGTTTTATAATAATTATATGTGTATTTAGTGGTGAATACATTTATCAAAGTCAATTAAAAAAAGGTATTGCTAAAAAAAATAAAAATAATGTTAGTAAAGTAAATTCAATAACCACTGAAAAGAAATCTAAAGATTTATCAATTGTTAAACATTCTATACAGCAGCCTTAAATGGAGTTTGCTATTTGCCATTATGTTTTCAAATCAATTATACTTACTTAACAACTTACTGAGATGCTGCTAATACACTATAATACAAATAAATATAGTACGATATTCACCTTTATATGAAAAGCCTTAGCGGAAAGACTTTTAAATGGGGGTATCTATTAATAATGCTATTAATCAGTATTGTTTTATCAATTATTATAGCTACTTCTGTTGATTTACATGTTGATGAGTTAGGTGCATTATTTAATATTTATTTGCCTTTTCTTGTAGGGTTGTTAACCCTTTCTATATTCTTAGCAACAGTTTTATTAAACAAGAAATTTAACATACGTATATCCATTTTAATTATGTGTGCGTGCGTTAACCTGTTAACTGCTACTGCTTTAAAATTAAATTTTTATTTTTTTTTAAATAACTTATCAATTAGCAAGCCAAAAAGCGACCCATATAAGCTTAGTTTTAAATTCTCATCATATTCATCACCTGTTGTTTCTTCGGGTAATGTAACTATCCAAAACATGGATGGCTTTCCCTCAAACAACCATTTGGTGTTTTCATTGGTTTATGATCCATACAATAATGGTGCAAAATTCACCAGTGAATCACTTAGTCGTAATCACGATAACGTAACTATTCGTATTAAAAATCAAAAAACAAATAGTTATGTAATTAAAAAAGCGTCTTTTTCAAACAAAGGTTTATGGGTAATAAGCCGGATAAATAATATAACTGCCGATAATTTATCATTTCCTTTGAAAATACCACCTGGAGACTCAGTGGATATAACAATTGCATTCACTGCAGATGCAATTAATCAAAGAATAAAACCTTCAGTATGGAGCGCCCTGCTTAAATTGCAATATCATGTTGTACGTATGGGTAGAATAATAAACTATCAGGTGCCAGTAGGAGGTACTTGCTTAAATTTAAATGGTACATTAAATTTAGAAACCACTGATAAAACTAAACCTGTAAAAACAATTTATTTAAGAAGTATATGGCAGTATAAGGCTGAAAGTGACTGGGAGCCAGAACTTCAAAAGGTATTGAATGCTTTAAACTTTAAAACAAAAACAGGATTTAGAAATTTCGATAATGGCTTACATGGAGATAAAATCACTGAATTGTCAGATGAGATACCAGTGAGCTACTTTGAAATAGCGAATAAATTAATCCCGGTAAAAATTATAAAAATAGCTTCATATCAGGGCTGCTGCACAACAGAAAATACTGATACAATTAGCTATTATTATCAGGGCCAAAAAATAATATATCCTCTCCAGTATTCCGATAAGCTAACTGGGCAAATGTTATTACCAACATCACGTAATGTAGTAAACGGATACATTTCAATTAAACCAACAGGCCCATTTGCACTAAAGATTGGATCATTATATACAGATAGGAGTAAAAACTTTGCTAAAAAAATAGGAATTAGGGTTTGGAAAGCTGTAAATGAATATGGCATCCCAATTAATAACGCTTATATTTTAGGAAGCGATTATTTAGGCAAAGACGGCACAAACTATGATTATCAGGATAATGTTTATTATGTTGAAAATATAAAACCAATTGCAGTTACAGCAAGTAATAAATAATTTATTACTAATCACATAGTGCTTTTGCTATTCCAGAACATATATACAAGGGTGTAAACTAACCACACACCACGTATGAGAAAACATACACACAATAGCATCAATTAATTTACGTTTTAACCTACTCTATTGTATGTAAAGTATTTAATATTTTACTTAGAGAACTTCATATAATTAAGCGTTAAATGAATTAGTAAATTAATTAGGGAAAGCCTCCAAACTGCGAGAGTAAGGAGGCTTTATTATATCTGCAAATAACGTTTATCAACCTCTTAATAAATCAGATTAAAAGATTAGGTATTAATATTAAAATATTAGTAATATGCGTAACTAAATTGCAACTATACCGTATACACCAATACCTTAATTAATTTAATTTATTATAAATATGAGAAGGATATCGGTTGCTTTTAATGCTTTTTGGTTTATTATTACTAATAACGAGTTAAGTTTAAACATTAAAAGTCGAGAAAAAGAGCTAAATTTTGAAAATGGTTGCTTTGCTAAAACAACCGAGTTTTTAAACAGCCTCAATGAATTTGGCAATGTACCCGATTTGATTTTAGACCAGTATAAAGAATTATTATCAGACTATACTTTAAAAAAATCAGACGAACATACCGATTGGTTGTAGTTAGCAACTTAACAAACCGTATTCCTTTACGATTTAACTTCATTTTTGAAGTTAAATCTTCTCATACTGATACCCACTCTAATGTATATTAGTTGAGGTTATAATGCAATTTAAATGATATTACATTATAACCTTACAATATATTTTCCTCAAAACTCAAGTTTAATCAACATTTCAGCAAGCATTTGGTTACTAAAATAACTGAAACGCAGCTTCTTGCCATTGTTTAAGCATATTATGCAACTGGTGTTTGCATTAATACCCACCTGCATTTAAGTAATTTTATCACAAGTTGTTACACAACTTAACACATGTTAAATTGATAATGGCTTTTCTATTTAACTTTATCCCATAGCTACAAATAAATGTAAGTTCACATAAGATACTCAGCTATTTGCGAATTAAATTATGATTAGATACAAAACCTTATTAGTACTGTTTACCACTGTATTCTTATTCCAAAGCTGCAAAAAAAGCGAAGATATTAAGTCAGAGATTACCATAAATAAAGATGAGGCTTTTGCAATAGGTGCAGATAAATTGTTGAGCGAATCCAATCAAGACTTTACAACAATTACATGGAGCACGGCAAAATCGGCCCCAGCTACAACTCATGAAGTTAATGGTGAGGTAGTAAATAATAAGCTTTATATTTTTGGAGGGCATGATTTTAAAAAAAGGCCTAATTATTGGACTACAACTAAACGTGCATATGTTTATGACCCTGCAGTAAATGGATGGTCTGCCATTGCAGATTTGCCTCATTTACCAAATGGGCCAGATTTTGGTGGGGTTGCAAATGAGGGAATTACCAATGATGGTACTTTTATATATTTTGCAGGCGGTTATATATCCAATACAGCTGGTACAGGCCAGGTTTTCGGTACAAAACAAGTTTGGAAATATGATATTGCGCTAAACAGTTACTCTCGCTTGCCTGATTTGCCCAGAGCTTTAGCGGTTGGCCAATTAAAGTATTTAAATGGGAAACTGCACTATATGGGAGGGGCTGACTTGTCACGTAATGATGTAGGTGTTCATTATGTATTAGACATTAATAATGTGACTGCCGGATGGAAAACCTTAGCCTCATTAATAAATCCGGTTAACCAGGGAGGTGCAGTGGTATTTGAAAACAAAATATACTTTATGGGCGGGTCTCATAATCACGATAAATTAGCCGTTGTTCAAAAAATGCTTCAGGTATATGATGGGGTTACAAATACTTGGAAACAATTAGCTGATATGAACACTGGCCGTGATCATATTTCATCTTCTGTAGTAGTTAAAGGCAATCGTATTCTTGTACTGGGTGGAGAAAGTGCTCATAATGTTTTTACAAAGTTGGTATCTGCATACTCTCCTGCAACTAACACATGGACAGAACTAAATAATCTTCCCGTTACAAGATCAGGAGGGGCTGCAGCTATTATAAATGGCAATATTTATTATACGGGTGGTAACTTTTCAAACACTAATTATAAAGGTACTGCGGTAGTTAACAATAATACAATTACTTTATCCACTTTGGAGGATGCCTTTGTTCGTAATGGAAGTTTTGGTTCAACTAATTATGGTAGTGATACAACGCTGATTATTAAAGGATCAACGGTAAGCAACTATACACGCTTTTCTTTCTTGAAATTCTCTATTGGTAACATCACAAATGTAACTTCAGCAAAGTTACGGGTATACGGATACAATACAGAAAATACCAAAGCCATTAATGTTTCGTGTTTTGGAGTAACTAATAATAGCTGGACAGAAAGTGCTATTACCTTTAACAATGCGCCAACAACATTTACCTCCATGTTAAGTTCGGCAGCCGTTAACAATTCGGCTAAATACATTGAATTAGATGTAACAGGCTTTGTGAAAACACAATTGGCTGCTGATAAAATTGTAAGTTTACTTGTTAAAGATCAAGCCAACCAAAACAGTACTTTACAGCTAAATAGTAAAGAGGCCCTATACAATAAACCTCAATTGGTTATACAATAAGTTATGCTATCTGCAAAACGTAGGAATGTTTATTGTCAATAATACTATATTATAATTCCTTTTTCATCAACAGATCCGTTTGCTTATCATTCCCCAAAACAAAAGGATGACTGCTGAATTTTACGAATCCCTGGCTTTCATAAAAGCTAATTGCTTTATAATTATGTTCCCAAACACCAAGCCATATATACTTGAGGTTTTTGTTAACGGCCATATTAATAGCAAAGCTTAAAAGTTGTTTTCCGAGTTGTTGCCCCTGGTATTGCTGTAAAATGTAAATACGTTCTACTTCAAGGGCATTGGGGTCCTGCAATTCTGTTTGGGCTGTATTGAAATTTATTTTGATGTAGCCTGCAATGTTATCATCCACTATAGCAAAATAGAAATAGGAGTAAGGATCACTTAATTCCTGTCTGTATTTTTGGAGAGTAAATGCTTTAACGGCATACGCATCCATGTCGGCAGCGTTATTTAAATGCGCAAAGGCATCATAGAAAGTCTTTCTGCTCAGTTCAAGCAGTATAGCAGCATCATTAAATGTAACGGGTATAATTTGCATAACTGCAATTAATCAAACTGTTCTTGCAAACGCTCTAAGCGGTCAATCATTAAATTCAATTTCTCCTCCTCGTTTTTAAACATGCGGGGCTTAATATAAAAGGTAGTGAACATAAACCAAATAAACGTAAAGCCATAAGTGGCTAACTTAAAATATAGTGATGCATTTTCCAGTATCTCAATAAAATATAGCCCTAAACCGGCGCTTAACAATAATATGTATATATAGTAAAACCAGCCAACCACTTTAGTACGATTCTTTTGGTATTCCTTTAAGCTGTCTAAATAATCTGTAGGGTTTTGAGTAAGATCACGTTTGTTTAACATATGGTAATGCTTTACAATCATATATAAGTAAAGCGCTATAGTTATTACAATAATAAATATCCCTATTGTTGTAGCCGGTGATTTAAATGCCATAAAAAACATTAAAATAAAAGCCCCAATCATAGTTGCTGTCATAGTAACTATGGCCCAGTACATCCTTGATGTGATTGCGCGAATATCTTTTTTTACCTGCTTCAGTACTTCATCTACCGAAGGATGATCCTGCTTTGGCTGTCCCTGCCAAACCGACATTAAATGATCAAAGTCTTTCATACTGATTATATAACTCTGTCAATTTTTGTTTAATG
>JAQBNY010000315.1 GCA_028288315.1 Mucilaginibacter sp. | reverse complement strand
ATGATTTACAACATGGACTTTTTCATTTTGACAATGGTATTTTTTACACCATCAAACAGCTGTTGACAAAACCCGGACATACCATAAGAGAATTTATAGATGGGAAAAGAGTTCGTCATTTTAAACCGTTGTCATTTGTAGTTCTTTTAGCAACAATCTATGGACTAATTTATCATCAATTTATTAATATTCCTTTTGACGTTGAACCCATTCGTGCAGAAGAAAGCATAACCAGTATTTATGAAAAAGTAATCCATTGGAGTATAGAACATTTCGCCTATGCTACACTTATATTAATTTTAAGCACTACCATTGCGTCCTATCTGGTCTTTAAAAAACAAGGGTATAATATAGCAGAGCATTTAGTGCTGAATACATTCTATAGGGGTTTATTATTGACAATTGCTCTTATATTGCTTCCAGTGCAATACATCATATTACACAAGAGTGGGATTGAAGGTTTAAAGAGTTATGCACTTATTACCCAGCTTTTAGACTTTATATTGATGTATTGGTGTTATGTCCAGTTCTTTAATAAACTTACAAAGATTCAATCCTTAGGTCTTACCGTACTTACCTATTTATTTACGTTAATGATTAACATGGTTTTCGGGTATGTAACTGGGTGGGTTGTCAGTTCTGTTTCATAAGATTCATGAATTTGTTTTAACCACTTCATGACTATACCATAAAAGGATAACCACAACCGCTGGAACCACATCTTTGCGAAACCTGATCTGATACCATGGCTTTTCTCGGAAAAGAAATAAAAGGCTATATAACTGATTTATCTCCCGCTATCTCGGCGTCAGTAGCGGTATCACCGCTTGCTGTCTGATCGTCGGTTATGCGGGAAGCATCGGCATTTAGTGCTGTTGATGGCTCTGTATCACTTAGGATTTCCTGTATGCCATCCATATCGGCAACAGCACCATCTGCACCATCTTTATTCACCACCTTTTTAGCCTCGTCCTTATTGGTTATTGCGTCCCGTTCTGAGCGGTTGGCTTTGGGATCACCATTTGGGTCTGGTACGGGAATCTTTTTTGCTGAAGTGCTCATAATACTCTTTTAAAGAATAACATATGAACAAAGGGGTTGTTTGAGGAAATCATAACACACGGGAATTCGGAAGATTAAAAAGAAGTGGCTGGTGGTTGTGCGATTTCCTCTTGAGGGTAATAGCCCATGAAAAGACAGAGCCAGTAAGGAAGCACCTACGGAGCTAATTTTTTCTGTTTATTTTCTATAAATAGGGTGTCGCGCTGAGACTTTAATAACCAAATGGCTCCGCAGGAGCTACCTTTTATAGATTTGAGCTAAAGAAAATGCCCAGCTCCGTAGGAGCTTCCTGTTAATGTCTATTCATGGGCTATTACTCTCAAGAGGGGAATTTTGTGAGCAATATCAATCTCACGAACACATATGATGATAACACTGACCACAGAGATATTTAAGGCTCCTCTTTCGGAAGAATTTAAGCGAAGTACCTACTTCTTCAAAAAATGCTCAAACGTATCACTTCTGATACCCAGGCGCAACGTTTCAAGCGGTATAATATCTGCGGGGGCAATGTTACCCAGGCTTACGTTGGCGCCTATCAGTTTAATAAACCACACCTGCTGTGCTTTTTGGGGGGCTTCCCATATAATGGTTTCTTCGGGTATCTGGGTCAGGATCTCGTCAACCAAACCTTGCCTTACTTCACCAGAGTCGCGGTAGATACCCACATTGCCGCTTTCGCGAGCTTCGGCAATAACTTTCCATGAACCGGCCTCAATTTCAGCTTTCATTAGCTGGATCCATTTATACGGGGCAAATATTTTTTGCACATCTTTGGAGCCGACCTCAGATATTACGGTGATCTGCTTGCTTAACTTACGGATATATTCGCATTTTACATCATGCTCAATGGTAATGGAACCATCAGATACCTCAGCGTACTCCATCTGGTATTTATCCAGTATGCGGCAATAATCATCAAACTGCCCACGCACTATCATGGCCTCAAATAAGGTACCTCCAAAGTATACCGGCAAACCGGCTTCTTTGTATAGTTTTAGTTTAGCATCCAAATTAGGACTAACAAATGAAGTGGCCCAGCCTAATTTTACAACATCAGTATAACCTGCCCCCATTTCAATAAAGTCTTCGGCCTGCCTAAGGCTTAACCCTTTATCCATAACCATAGTTAAACCGCTGTTACGTGGCTTGGCTGTGCGTTCCGGAAGATCATTGATGTGGTAGTTCATATATTTTGTTATAGCTTATAACTAAAAGTATTATCGACGGCAAATGTCGGCAATGATGTGCGTATATGCAAGATAATTGATGTGCACATTATTAGTAATGTGTAAGATTATGATTACAAATTGATAGGTAAATGTAAGATTATGATTACAACAAAAATGTGCAGATTTCAAATGTGCAAGTGTGCAGATGCTTGCATGACGGTTGTTGCAAAAAAAATGTGCAGATGATTTCCTCATCTGCACATTTGAAGTCTGCACATCTGCACATCTCTTATTTGGTATACCTGTTTATAATATCAATAATGATCTTATTCTCCTGCAGTTGGGGCAGGTAATCAAACAGTATAAAATGTTTTTCAGGGTCTGATGATAAAGCCATTTCCAAATAGCTTAACGCCTCATTAAACTCGCCTTTAGCAAACAGATAGGCCACCATGCGATAGTAAAGCTCTGCAGCATCGGGGTTGTTCTTTATCGCGTCAGATATTATACCAATAGCATCGGCCAGGCGCTGCTGTTCATACAATATTGATGAGTAATCCAGCCACGCGTCAACATCCAGTGGGTTCAGCTCCACCACCTTTTCATAGGCTTGTTCTGCCTCTGTCATGTGGCCAAGCTTATATTCTGCATCGGCAATTGCAAACCAGTAATCGGCATTGGCAAGATCCAGGTCAAGCGCTTTTTTGTAAAAGTGCAGGGCCTCAAAATAACGCTCTTCAAAATCAAGCGTTACGCCAATACCAAACCAGGCATCAGCCAGCTTAGGGTCCATCTTAACAGATTTTTTGTAGAACGAGCGCGCCTCATCCATCTGTTCCAGCTTTTCGTAGCACTCACCTATTGCACAATACGTATCTGCATTAGGCTGCTCATATTCAAACGTTTGGCGGTATACCTCAATTGCCTCGGCATATTTCTCTAAATTAACCAGGGCGTTACCTTTGTTAAAATAAGCCGATGCAAAGCTATCTTTTATCAGGATGGCATAATCGTAAGCATCAATAGCTTTCTCAAACAGGCTCAGTTTAGTATAAGCGTTACCTAAGTTATACCATGCGGCATAGCTATAAGGTTCGTTATCAATATATGCCTGGTAAAACTGAACACTTTCCTGCTGGTTATCCAAAACATCATAACAAAATGCAAGCTCATAAAGCGCATCCTGGTTTTCCATGTTTTGTTTAAGGCAAAGCTTAAGATAAGTAATAGCCGTATCATAGTCTCCCATGTTTTGATAAACGTAGGCTATGTGCAGTAAAATTTCGTCGGTTTCTTCGGCAAGGCCAAGAGCTTTTTCGTAGTTCTCCAGCGCCTCGGCATTACGCTCCATGCTCTCATAAAGGTTACCCCTTATAATATATATGTCGGCATCTGATGCTTCCAGCATGGCAGCTTTATCAAGTGCGGCGAACGCTTCAGTGGCGCGATTGGTAACAACCAGCAGTTGCGCCTGTTTTATTAAAAACACGGCAGCAAAAGGATGCTGATTGCGTGCGTATTCTGAAACCTGCAAGGCTTTTGCCGGATCATTCTTTTCGATGTAGTAGTCAATAATGTTCTCAAACGCCTGGGCATCAAAAAAGTACTGATCATGATTACGAATCATTTCTTCGTACCGTTCTACCGAAAACTTTGGATCTTCGGTAAAACCAAATTCAAATTCTTCTTCCATTCAAGTTTATTTGCAGAACATCCTATTTTCCCGGCGGATATTTATCCGCACGGTTTAAACAATGAGTTCAAATTACAATAATAAGCATCTAAAA
>JAQBNY010000308.1 GCA_028288315.1 Mucilaginibacter sp. | reverse complement strand
AAAGAGTGAATACCTAATGAATCTTGTCCTGAAGCAATTTGTAAACGGCCTAAGTACAAATAATCACGTGGCAATAAACGTTTAGGGTCTGCTTTAGTAACCCATGTATTTAAAGCGGCTAAACCTGCTGGGTAATCTTTGTTTTCAAAAGCGGCGTAACCTAAATAACGATAAACTCTTAAGTTGTTTTTATCTGTTTTTGCTAATTCATTAGCTTCTGTCTGTAATGCTTTATAATCACCTGCATAAGCAAGGAAATCGGCATAACGTAACCTTGACTCTAATGAATTGTCTGTTAAAGAAATGTACTTACGGTAATTATCTAAACCTTCTTTAACTTTAGCTGATGCCATTTTAGGGTCTCTTAATGACCAACGGATGTCGGTCTCGGCCCATTCACGATAAGCAGGACCAAAGTTAGGATCAATAGCTAAAGCTTCTTTAAACAATCTTTCAGAATCTTCATAGTTATCAGCATATCTCCAAAGTACACCTGTTGCTACCTTAGCGATTGCTAATTTAGGGTCAAGCTCTAAAGCAGCCTGGTAGTTACCCAAAGCTTCGGTGCTTTTTAATTGCGTGCGGTAAGCATCGCCTAATACTACTAACAGTTCAGCATCTTTAGGGTTAATTGCCTTACCTTTATTTAATACTGCTATGGCAGCATTAGCATCCGCAGCATCAACTTTACCTTCCGTAGCTTTTAGCAAATAGCTTTTACCAACGTAAACATATGGCTTGCTGTTTTTCCCTGCTAAAGCCAGGGCCTGGTTAAAATTAGTTGTTGCAGTGTTTCTGTCTTTATCAACAAAAGCAGCAGCGCCTAAACCCGCATAGTTAAGTGCTGATTTTGCGTTTATAGATATCCCCTTGGTAAAAACTGTTTTTGCAGAATCCGGGTAATCTTGCAGGATATATACCCAACCCAAATAAAAGTAGTTCTCGTCTTTATCTGCCTGAGTAGTGGTTAAATTTTTAAGCATTGATTTCGCTTTCTGATATTGCTCAGCATCAATTGCTTTTTTGGCGTCGGCCAAACTTTGCGCAAAAACTGATGAGCCAATAAATACCAGTGCTAATACTAACTTACTTATCTTACTGATCATTTTCATCTTAGTTTTGAATGTATGTATTAATTTAGTGTGTTATGTTTATTTCCCTTGATGGAATAGAATCAGGCAGTAAACCCGATTTTAATATTATCCTTTGTCCGCGTTCGCTTGCTAAAAATGTTGCAAATCCGGCTCCCAATCCCTTTTTTCCTGTACAATCAATTATATACAGCGACCTGCTTAACGGATATGTATGTTGGACAAGAGTGGTTTGCGAAGGTTTAAAGTATTCGCCCGGAGCTATCTTGCTCTTTTCATCCCTAACCCCTACAATTTTCACCTTATCCACTGCACCAGCATAATCCTCATCAGGGTCATTAAGCCAACTAAAGCCTGTAATGCCAATTGCATCGGCATGTGTACTTACGTATTTTATAACCTCTTTATTTGATTTTAAAGCATAAATATTTTTCTGTTTAAAATCATTACTCCCTGATATTTGCTTCAAATATCTTACCAAACTTGAATTAGGATTATCAAAAACTATGCTTTTGTCGGTTTTTGATTCACCTTTTAGCATTTTAATAATCTCACTAACTGTTATTGTGGTATCATTTGATGCCTGGTTAACTATAAGCGCCACAGCATCAATTGCAAATTTGCTTATTACTGGAGGTAATGTACGCCTTTTGAACAAATTAACCTCGGCAGTGTCCAGATTACGGGCCAAAATTGCTACCCTTACACTGTCGTTTAACAAACCATTTAAAACTAACGCTTCTGGTTTATACTTTATTATAGGGTTAGCATCCGAGTACATTGCTTTAAATACATATACCTCTTCGTCAATAATTGGAGAGAATGACTCATCAGCTACAAAAGTTGCCGTTCCGGCTAAAAACTTATCTTCAGTTGAGGCCTTTTTATCACCTTGTTTACAACTCTGAAAAACTACAAGAAAAACTAATCCCAGCAGTGTTTTATTTAAATTAAGCTTCATCAACTTCATCAGGGTCTTTTCTTAAATAGCGAGAAAAACGTAAAACTGCATAAATAAGGATAACAACTCCAAATATGGTTCTTTGTGTTTTGTCAAACCCTACCGGAAAATTATCCCAAAATATAAGTCCGAGCCCCATTATGCAAAAACATATGAATGCGGCAACTCCTAAAATAAGCAAAAACCGCCTTTTGGGCGATTTTTGCTTATCGTTGTTATTATTTGATAACATTATTTCTGTTACTCTTGTGCCAGTGCAAACTGTACCGGTACGCTATATTGTACACGTACAGGGCGGCCGTTTTGTATACCTGGCTTCCACTTAGGCGATGCCTTTAGTGCACGCACAGCTTCTTCATCACAACCACTGCCAATACCTCTAACAACTTTAATATCTGTTAAAGATCCGTCTCTTTCTACAACGAATGTACAAATTACACGGCCCTGAACATTGTTTTCCCTTGCTATTGCAGGGTAACGGATAGCTTTACTCAGGTAAGCGCCAAACTTGGCATCACCTCCAGGGAAACCTGGAGCCTGCTCAACTGCGGTAAAGATCTGGTTAGGGTTTTCCTCAACCACTTGTTTAATATCAGAGTTACCTACCGGCTCATCAATTCTGATATCGGCGTTAGGGTCACCCTTTTGATCTTTTTGACCTGGGTCAGCTACTTCAAGCTCTTTAACCGTTGGTGGATCTTTCTCGCGAATCTCGTTATCTGGTTTTACAACCAGAGGAGGGAAACGCACTTGATCTACCTTTGGTTTAGGTGGCTCTGGTGGCGGTGGTGGTGGTTTCACTTTAGTATCCATAGGCGGCGGAGGCAAAACCACTTCGGTAATTTTTACCTTTTCATCCGGCTTAGGAATGAATCCTTCAATCTTATTGATAATTGTTTTTAAGGAAATAAGAAAAACAAATACTACTACTCCTATAATAAGGGCCCTGTTAGTGTGACGGGGATTGTCCTTTCTTAATTCGTATGCACCATATGCTTTGTTACGGCCAGAAAAAACAACATCAATCCATTGCTGGTTTAATATGTCTAATTTTGATCCAAACATCTTTTAGGCATTAATAT
>JAQBNY010000283.1 GCA_028288315.1 Mucilaginibacter sp. | reverse complement strand
ATGGACAAAAGACCAAAACTATTAACATCAAACTAAAAGAGGATAAAAAGAACGGCTATTTTGGCAAAATTGATGCCGGTGTTGGTACTGATGGGTATTATCAGGGCCAGGGCTTATTTAATAAGTTCCAGGGCAAAAAGAAAATGTCGGCCTACGGTACTATAGGTAATACCGGTAAAACAGGTTTGGGTTGGAACGATAATAACAAGCTTGGTACAAGTGATGGTGCCCAGATGAGTGATGACGGTTATTTTTATTTTGACAACAGCGGCCGTGATGCCCTTGACTCTTTTAGCGGGCGATATGATGGCCAGGGTATTCCTGTTGCACGTACAGGCGGTTTGCACTATGATGATAAATGGAAAAACGATAAGTATACCCTAAACACCAATTACAAAATAGGCTCGTTAGAGGTTGATGGTACGCGTAATACCATACAGCAGCAAAACTTGCCGGGTAATGTAATTAACAGCGTTACCGACCAAACTTTTAACAACTACATGTTTAGGCAAAAGCTTGATGCAACGTATACCATTAAACTGGATACTACATCAACTTTAAAAATATCTGGTGATGGTACTTTAAAAAACAGTACTACCAACACCACTAACATGGCTACCAGCAAAAGAGAAGATGGCAGCTTGCTAAATGTTAACAACCGCACCTTAAGTAATGATGTAGATCAGCAATTGTTTAACGCATCTGCTTTCTATACCAAAAAATTAAAGAAAATCGGTCGTACCTTATCATTGAACGTAACAACGGGCATTACAGATAGTAAGGCGCATGGCTTTTTAAAATCCAGGCTCGACCTGTATGACAAGCAAGGCCAGCTTGATAGCAGCCAGGTAGTTGATCAGCTAAAAACCGACAATACTAAAACCACCAGGTTCAACACTACCTTAACCTATACAGAACCTTTAACAAAGGCATTAGCACTGGTATTAAGCTATGGTATCAGCCTTAATAACAGCAATTCCGACAGGAAATCATTTGATCAATCAGCACCGGGAGTGTATAATATACTTAACGACTCATTAAGCAACCATTACCTATTCAACCAAACATCAAACCAGGGAGGGCTTAACTTTAACTATAAAAAAGGTAAAAGCTTATTAAGATTTGGTACAAAGGTAGCTGACGTAAGGTTTAAACAGGTTGATGAACTTACCGGTAACACTGCCAATAGAAACTTCACTAACTGGAACCCACAGGCAAACTATCAATACAAGATTTCTACCTACGGATCATTAAACGTGGGGTATAACGGTGGCCAAAACCAACCTACTCTTGATCAGTTACAGCCAATACGGGTAAATACCGATCCGTTAAATATTGTAATAGGCAACCCTAACCTTAAACCCTCTTTCAGACATACATTTAATGCATGGTATAACATGTATAAGGTAATAAGCGACCAGTCTATGTATGTATCTGGTAACTATACCTATTTTACAAACCCAATAGTTAATAATACGGTTACCGATACTACCTTGGGTAAAAGTGTTACACAAGCACTTAACTTGCCTAACCAAAAACCATATAACTATAGCGTTTATATTGGTATGAACCGCAAAATAGCTGGTATTAACATTGGGCCAAATTTAAATAGTAATGGCAATGTGTACTACAGCATGATAAATAATGCGCTTAACAGAACAAAATCATTCACTTACTCGGGTCAGTTATCCTTATCAAAATACAAAGAGAAAAAATATCAGATATATATTAATGCCGGCCCTACTTACACTATTGGCCAATCATCTCTGCAACCACTTATAAACAATAACGGCCGTGGGTTTAGTGGTGATTATTGGATAAACTTCTACCTGCCCGGCAAATTTCAGATTAGCAGCGATGGCCAGTACGAATATAAAGCCGCCACACAATCATTTGATACTGATTTCCGTAGAACAATTATTAATGCCACCATAACTAAATCCTTTTTTAAGAGCGATGCTGTTAAACTATCTATAAGTGGGAATGATTTGCTAAACCAAAACTCGGGCTTTAGCCGCAGCGCATCAAGCAACCTTATTACACAAAGCACATACACCACTATAAGAAGGTATTTTATGCTATCATTAGTGTGGGATTTTAGTGGCATGGGCGGTGGTACACCAGCAAAAAAATAAGTATAGATTTTATAACATTATAAGAAATTACAATAATGAAAAAGTATATTATAATATTAATAAGCCTGTTTAGCAGCAGCATTTTATTTGCACAGAATGCGCATTTCACCACATCAGGTATCATTCAGTATGAGAAAAAGGTAAACATGTATGCCGTAATAAAAAAGGCTATAAACAAGGATAACGAAAGCTGGTACACTCCCGCTTTTGAAAGCTACAAAAAAAACCAGCCCCAGTTTAAAGTACTTAAAAGCACTTTAACATTTGGCAATAACAAAACTTTATACGCTCCTGTGATAGATGATGCGCCGGCATCAAACAGCTGGTTTAGCGATATGCCGCTGGCACAGCAAATAAACACCGTTTATACTGATTTAAGCAGCAGCTTTAGCGTCACTAATAAAAAGGTGTTTGACGAAACGTTTTTGGTAAAAGATACCGCCCGCAAAATAAACTGGAAAATAACTAACGAAACCCGCGAAATTGCCGGTTACATGTGTCGCCGTGCTAACGCTATAGTAATGGATTCCGTTTACGTGGTAGCTTTTTATACCGATGAAATACCATTGGCAGGCGGTCCGGAGTCATTTACCGGCTTACCGGGAATGATACTGGGTGTGGCACTTCCGCATGATAATGTTACCTGGTTTGCCACCAAAGTTACCGATACCATTGTGCCCGAAACTTCATTAAAAGTACCTGCAAAAGGCAAAGTGGTAACCTATGCCGGCCTAAAAACAACCCTAACCAATGTTATGAAAGACTGGGGCGAATACGGCAGGAAATTCTTTAGTATCTTTTTGTTATAAACTTTCAACCTGATAAATCACACCAGCCGCATTGCTTTAAGCATGCGGCTTTTTTTATGACAACTTTTTAAATTCCTTGTATGGCCGCGTTGGTGATTTGTCCGTCCGTCCGGAATGCGTACATGCCGGCCGTTACCGCGGACAATGCCATTAACCAATTATTGTCATTTCGAATGAGGTACGAGGAGAAATCTTATACGCCCTACAATACGGCTGGTGTGGAATTTCTCTCTGTTGCTCAATAACACCTAGGTAATTACTCAATCTCCACTCACCTCATTATTTAAAAACTTCCATTCCGGATTTATTTCGAACGATAGAGAGAAATCTTATACACCTCGCATTTGCGCCTTGCATCTTTTACTTACTGCATGTTGAAGATTTCTCCTCGTACCTCGTTCGAAATGACAAATGGGTTCTTCACCACTCCCTTAAATATCTCTCACTATTACCTCGCCGGTTACTTTGTCTTTTAGTAATAGCTTTTTATCGCCATGAGGGAGTATCTCTTCTTTAATTAAATAATACTGATCATCGTAGTTGGCAAAGTCGGTGGCTATTTTGGTATCGTTGCTGCCGCGCCAGTCGTCTATTTTAACAGATTCCCATACACCGCTTTTGGCCGATGCATAAGCCGCGTCAATAATGGCGTTCACCACGTAACCATCATAGAAGGTTTCAAATGGTTCGCGCTTGCCATCAATAGCCTCAAACATATCGGTAAACATGTGGTTATAGCCCAGTTCGTTCACTTCATCGCCCACGGGGAAGAGCCAGCCGCTGCTGCTCTCGGCCTTTTCGGCAACATAACCGCCGCCTTTGCCGGTGCTAAACATATCAAAACCGGTACGCATAAAGTTGTTTATCCATATGGTACCCTCGGTGCCCATCACCTCGTCGCGCAAGTCCATGCCGCCTCTAAAGCACCAGCTTACCTCAAACTGACCGATAGCACCGTTGGCATACTTTACCATGCCTATGGCATTGTCCTCGGCATCAATAGGATGCACCTGCGTAGCCGCCCAGCACATTACCTCAACGGGCCTAACATCTTTACCAATGTAGTTGCGGGTTATCTCAATACAGTGGCAACCTAAGTCGACTATTGCGCCGCCGCCGCTTTGTTCCTTGTTCCAAAACCAGTTGCTGTGCGGGCCGGGGTGCGCCTCGCGGCTTTTTGCCCACAATACCCTGCCCAATGCACCCGCCTTTACACTGGCAAGCGATTTATTGAACTTAGGCGTATAGCACAAATCTTCCAGGTAACCGCCCATAACGCCAGCCTTCTCCACCATATCCAGCATTTGTTTGGCCTCCGCAGCCGTACGCCCGAGAGGTTTGGTACACAGCACATGCTTGCCCGCTTTGGCACAAGCCTCAACAGCGGCAAGGTGTAAATCGTTAGGGAGCGATATCACCACCACATCAACTTCGGGGTGGTTCACTACTTCGTGCATGCTATCGCTATACACGGGCAGTTTATAATCGGCAGCAAATTGTTTGGCCTTTGCAACATCACGGCTGTATACAGCATGCAAAGTATCTAATCGGCGGTGGCCTATCAGCGAATCGGCGTAGAAACGCGCAATAAAGCCCGAGCCAAGCATAGCAATTTTCATAGGTAAATTATAAGTTTTTGTAATGGGCTTAAGATAGGGATTTTTTGGAATGTGCAAATTGCAAATGTGCA
>JAQBNY010000261.1 GCA_028288315.1 Mucilaginibacter sp. | reverse complement strand
GCATGGAAGTGATCCCTTTGTCGTACTCACGAACGGAACCATCAGGAAGTGTAATACTAATCATCTACAACTATGATTTAAATTTTAATAAATAAGTGAATTATAACGATCACATACTACGTGATCTTAACATTGTTGCAAAAATAGAATTTTATTTATAGGTAGAAAGTAAATTATGCTTTTGCGTTGACTTCTGTTTTATAGCGCGTCATTAGATGTACGAAGCAATCATTAATAGAAAAGTGTGTTAGTTATAAGCATGTAGAAGATTGCTTCGTACCTCGCAATGACACTATAGCATAAAAAGCCCCTACCGTTCGGTAAGGGCTTTTTATTATTAAGTAGTTACATCTTACTTTAAAAAATGCTGAATAATCAAACCTGCCAATTCAACACCTATACGCTCCTGGGCCTCGTTTGTGGCGGCGCCAATATGCGGGGTTAGTGAAATTTTAGGGTGCGATAAAATGTCCTGACGTGGAGTTGGTTCATTGTCAAACACATCAAGTGCAGCAAATGACACTTTACCGCTGTTTAGAGCATCAAGCAGATCGCTTTCGTTGATAAGGCCACCTCGTGAGCAGTTAACCAGGCCAACGCCTTTTTTCATTATCTCAAATTCAGCAGCACCAATTAATGGTTTATCTACAAACGGTGTATGCAGGGTAATAAAATCTGCTTGTTTCATTATCTCTTCGGCAGTAGCAGTTTTAATGGCAACTTTGGCTACAAAGCCTCCACCTAAAATAACCTCAACTTCGGGGTTAAAAGGAAAAAGGTCATAAGCAACCACTTCCATACCAACACCAATAGCAATTTTAGCAACCTCTCTGCCTATACGGCCAAAGCCTAAAATACCCAGTGTTTTACCACGCAGCTCAATACCTTTTGCATAAGCTTTTTTCAGGTCGTTAAATTTGGTTGCACCTTCAACCGGCATTTTGCGGTTACTGTCTTGCAAGAAACGTACACCGGTAAACAAATGGCCAAATACCAATTCGGCAACTGATAATGAAGAAGATGCTGGCGTATTATAAACACCAATGCCTTTTTCTTTGGCATATTCCACATCAATATTATCAACACCTACCCCACCACGGCCTATCAGCTTAAGGTTTGGGCATGCGTCAATCAATGCTTTGCGCACTTTGGTAGCGCTGCGAACAGTTATTGCATCAAACTCCTGTAAACGAACAGGTAATTCATCCTGCGGGATGTTTTTGGTCTCAACAAAGAAACCTGCATCCTCTAACATTTTTTGACCTATTGGGTCTATGCCATCATTGGCTAATATTTTGATCATCAGTTAGTTGATTATATTATATTAAGTTGATTTGGTTAAGTAGTTGAAAATATGGCAAAGACCACTCACATAATCAACCCAATCAACTATTCACTCTTATTTATTCTTTTCTGCAAACTCACGCATGGCATCAATCAGCACGTAAACGCTTGTAATTGGCAATGCATTGTATATAGATGCGCGGAAACCGCCTACGCTCCTGTGGCCTTTTAAGCCTACTATGCCTTTTTCGTCGCATAATTTTAGAAATGGTTTCTCATGCTCAGGGTTTTCGGCAACAAAGCAAACGTTCATGTGCGAACGATCTTCTATTGCAGCAACACCTTTAAACAGTGGGTTACGGTCAATTTCTTCATAAAGTACACTTGCCTTTGCATCGTTCTCTTTTTCGATAGCTTCAACACCACCTTTGGATTTTAACCAGTTAAGGGTAAGCATTGATACATATATAGCAAAGCAAGGTGGCGTATTATACATTGATCCGCCCTCAATTTGCACCTGGTAGTTAAACATAGCCGGTATTTTGCGGCCTGTTTTGCCTAACAGATCATCTTTAACTATTACCAAAGTAACACCTGCAGGCCCCATGTTCTTTTGAGCACCGGCATATATTAATCCAAAATCGGCAACGTTAATTTTGCGGCTAAATATATCTGACGACATATCTGCAACAACCGGTATTGGCGATTTAAAGAATTTATGCAATTGGGTACCGTAAATAGTATTGTTTGATGTGATGTGCACGTAAGCAGCGTCAGCAGGTATTTGAAAATCTTTAGGGATGTAGGTAAAGTTACTTTCTTTTGAAGTAGCAATTACGTCAACCTCACCAAAAAACTTAGCTTCTTTAAGCGCTTTATTAGCCCATACGCCTGTTTCAACATATGCAGCTTTACCGCCTTCTGGCAACAAGTTGTAAGGTGCCAAAGCAAACTGTGTGCTTGCACCGCCCTGTAAAAATAATACCGAGTATCCTGCAGGAACGTTAAATAGTTCTTTAACAAGTTTAACAGCTTCATCTAACACCGCTTCAAATTCTGGCGAACGGTGCGATATTTCCAGTAATGACAAACCTGTTCCGTTAAAATCAATTACTGCAGCTGCAGCCTGTTTTAAGACCTCATGAGGTAAAATGCCGGGGCCGGCACCGAAATTGTGTTTCATAATTTAGCGAATTTTAATGCTATAATTTATTATCAACTTTGTATTTTGAAGTGCCGAAGTTAATAAATTCGACAAGTTTTATAGACTTAATTTACATTTTTTTTAAAATGCCATAAACACCTTAAAACATACACCTATCAGGAATGCTTCAACTGCGAAATTGCAGCAAGCTGGTTAGCTGCCGAGAAAACCGAATTGCCGGCAACCAAAACATTTGCGCCCGCTTTAATAAGCTTTAAAGCATTTGAATTATCAACTCCCCCGTCAACTTCTATCAGCATATTTGGATTTTTTAGTGCGCTCAGTTCTTTTACTTCGCTTATTTTGGTGTAGGTATGTTCAATGAATTTTTGTCCGCCAAAGCCTGGGTTTACTGACATTACCAGCACCATATCCAAATCGGCAATAATATCTTTTAATAATGATACATTGGTATGAGGATTAATTGCCACTGATGCCTTACAGCCCAGCTCCTTTATAGCCTGAATGGTACGGTGCAAATGCGGACAAGCCTCGTAATGTACCGTAAGGTTGTATGCACCGGCTTCAACAAAAGCCTTTAAATAACGGTCGGGGTCTACAATCATCAAATGCACATCCAACGGTTTTGTAGCATGTTCTTTTAACGCCTTAACCACCGGGAAACCAAACGATATATTAGGTACAAACATTCCGTCCATAACATCAACATGCAGCCAGTCGGCTTCACTGTTATTTATCATTTCAACATCTCGCCGCAGGTTTGCAAAATCGGCAGCTAAAATTGAAGGCGCTATCAAGTGGTTCATGGTGGTAAATATAGGGATATTGTTTTAAGGTTGTAAAGCCTGGACTGTAGTAAACTAACATCTATACATTTTATTTAACAGGATGTTGGTACATTGTGATAAAAATTAACACAGGTGTCCAATACTTAAAACTTCATTTGTTATTGGCGTATAAAACAATTATTCTATAATTTAAAAACTTAACATCATGAATGAGTACGCATTAATTATGAGGCATGAAGATGGGCAAAAAGTGGCTTCGCCGGAGCAAATTCAAGTTTGGATGAAACAAACCATGGACTGGATTGGCGGCATAGCTGCACAAAACAAGTTTGTAAGCGGTACAGGCTTGCCATTTGATGATGCCCGTGTGGTAAACCATAACCGAGTGATAACCAACGGCCCGTTTGGCGATATTAAAGAAACCATTGGCGGGTTTATTATAGTAAAGGCGGAATCAGCAGATGAAGCTGCGGAGTTTGCCAAAGGTTGCCCCGTTTTACAGGGCGAAGGCAATACGGTTGAAGTAAGGAAAGTAGCAAAGAACGACGGTACACATTAATTTTAATTTAAAGAAACCATGAAAGATTTTATGTTGATATACAGGGCTGATTATTCATCAATGATAGATAGATCGCCAGAAGAAAGAGAGGCCATGACCAAAAGATATATGGACTGGATAAACAATATTGCCGGGAAAGATAAACTGGTTGACATGGGTAACCGTTTAGCCCTTACCGGCAAAGTAGTTTCTGCAGGTAATGTTATTACTAATGGCCCTTACACCGAAGTAAAAGAGTTTATAGGCGGGTACTCGATGATAAAAGCAGAGTCATATGAGGAAGCTGTTGAATTGCTTAAAGGCTCTCCCGTTTTTGAACTTAACGGTAAAATTGAGGTAAGAGAGATAAGTTACATTAAATAATATTATAGGCCCTGCCGCAAGGCAGGGCTTTATTAAATATGCAGCAAAAAGAACTTATACCGCATTTATTCAGAACCGAATTTGGAAGGATAACGGCTGTGTTATGCAAACTTTTCGGCATAGCTAATGTAAATATAGCCGAGGATATTACCAGCGAAACATTTCTGGCTGCTTTAAATACCTGGCCCTACAAGGGCATACCTCAAAACCCACAAGCATGGTTGTATACCGTGGCAAAAAATAAAGCCAAAAACACATTATCCCGTCAACAACTTTTCAACAATACGATAAGCCCGGCGGTACAGGCAGAACTTGTAACCGAACATGAGATGGAGATAGATTTGTCAGACGAGAACATAACCGACAGTCAGTTACAGATGCTTTTTGCTGTTTGCCACCCGTTAATACCGGCCGAGGCGCAAATAGGGCTGGCATTGAGAATACTTTGCGGTTTCGGCATTGATGAAATTGCTGGCGCATTTCTGAGCAATAAAGAAACCATCAATAAAAGATTATTCAGAGCGAAAGAAAAGCTACGGACGGAAAATGTTAAACTGGAGTTTCCGTCAGAAAATGAATTAAGCGGTAGATTGCAATCAGTATTAACAACACTTTACTTGTTATTTAACGAAGGATATTATTCTGAAACGGAAAATACGATACTTAGGCAGGAGTTATGCGAAGAGGCCATACGGCTTACTAAAATGCTGCTCAATTTTCCATTAACAAATAAGCCCGAAGTAAATGCACTGTTTGCATTGATGTGTTTCCACGCCTCGCGATTTGAAGCAAGAAAGGATAAAAACGGTAAGG
>JAQBNY010000260.1 GCA_028288315.1 Mucilaginibacter sp. | reverse complement strand
GTATTCTTTCCCTACAGGTAGCCTAACTCTAAGCCAATCTGGCTTACGTTGCGGCTGACTTACTGGCACTACAGGCAAATCAATCATAGATACAAAATTAGTTAAAAATGTTATAAATGTTGTAAGGGTTGAAATGCTTACAGTGCTTTGACCGTGTAAGATGTGACATTGTAATTTGAAAGGTTAATTAAAGATTTGCATTCAAGCTGTTATTTATTGAATTCTCTAAATACATTATTTATTAACTTGCACGCACTAATGCATATATTATGAAAAACTTACTGTTAGTTGTTGCAATGTTTGTTCCAGGACTAATTTTTGCTCAGAAAAAAGATATGACACCAAAAACCTTTGATCTTATTGTAGGCACGTACACCAGCGGCAACAGCAAGGGCATATCTGTATATCGTTTTTATGCCGAAACCGGTAGGTTGGCATATTTGAACCAGGTAACCGGCGTAAGCAACCCATCATACTTATGTGTATCAAACAATAACAAATTTGTTTATGCGGTTAATGAGGGCACACAGGGCGAAGTGAGCTCCTTTGCTTTTGAACCTAAAACAGGCGCTTTAACTTTTATTAATAAGGTATCAACCTTAGGTGCCGACCCATGCTATGTATCAGTAGATAAGGCTCAGAAAAGCCTTTTTGTTGCTAATTATTCGGGAGGTAGTATTACAGTATTGCCTTTAAATGATGATGGATCAATTGCACCAGCTGTGCAAACCATCAATGACCCGGGCCACGGTCCAAATAAAGAAAGGCAGGAAAAAGCACACGTACATACCGCTGTTTTATCACCCGATGAGAAGTATGTATTTTATACCGACCTGGGAACCGATAAATTAAATATTACCAGGTACAAGGCAAAAAAATCAAGCCCGCTAACACCGGCTGATCCTGCTTTTGTAACCGTTGCACCGGGTACCGGCCCTCGTCATATTGACTTTTCAGCAGATAAAAAAACCTTATACCTGATCACCGAAATGGGTAGCAATGTTATTGCGTATGATTACGATAATGGCAAGTTAAAACAAAAACAAACTGTTACTTTATTGCCAGATGGCTTTACAGGCATAACCGGTGCTGCAGATATTCATGTATCGCCTGATGGCCGGTTCCTGTACGCATCAAACCGTGGCGACGCTAATGACATTTCGGTATTTTCAATTAACCAGGAAAATAGTATGCTAACCTTTGTTGAGCGTAAATCATCAAACGGAAGAGGTCCGCGTAATTTTGCTATCGACCCAACAGGCAGTTTCCTGCTGGTAGCCAACCAAAATACTGATAGCATAGTAACCTTTAGAATAGATAAGAATACCGGCAAGCTTACTGATACTTATTACAAAATTGAAATTGGCAACCCGGTTTGCTTAAAGTTTGCACCGGCGCTATAGAGTTGAAGGTTAAGAAACCGTTTATTTATAAATAAGAAAGCCCAATGTCATTGTCTGATATTGGGCTTTTACTTTATTATAACTTTTCTACTTTTAACTTTACACTTAACAACTACTGTGCTTTAGTAAAGTTATAAATAACGTAACCTGTACCATTGCCTACAGCAACAGGCGATTGCAGGGTCATGCTTGCATCGTTTATACTGGCTATATTTAAACGGTAACCTTCCTGTACATTTTTGGCTTTATCACCTTCATATAATTTTTTAAACTGAAACTGAGTACCTACACCTGCCTGGTTATACACCGACCAAAATATGGTTTGTGATGCACCACTTGCTAAAGTATAAATACCATTACCGCTATTAGTAAGCTTCCATACGCTGCCTATAAATGCGCTTGGCGGCGCCTGATCAAATACATTTTGTACCGCGTTAGGCACAAGGCCGTCATAACTAACGTTTGTTAAATTCCAGGTGCCTACAAATTTACCGCGTGATACAGTTGAGGCTGACGATGTTGATGAAACCGTATTTTTTGTTGAAGAACAGGCCGAAAAAATAATGGTAAGGGCTAAAATAGCAAAGGATGTTTGAAATATTTTTTTCATGGTTGATTATATATTATTCAGGTATAATAACACAAATCAAGCCAAAATGTTAGAATAATACTTATATCTGTTCCTGCTTGCTTTTTTCTATCACTTCTTTATAATAGTTCTCGTACAAGGGCAATATATTTGAAAGCTCAAACTGTTTGGCGCGGGCAAGGGCATTCTCTTTAAACTGATTCAGCCTGGCTTCGTCTTCTAAAATATAAATAGCTCTTTCAGCCATGCCGTCCACATCTTCTACATCCTTTAAAAAACCGGTTACGCCTTCTACATTCAACTCAGGCAAACCGCCGGCATTGGTACTAATTACAGGAACTTTACATGCCATAGCCTCCAAAGCCGCTAAACCAAAACTTTCTGATTGTGATGGCATCAAAAACAAATCTGATACAGATAAAATTTCTTCAATTGCATCCTGCTTGCCTAAAAAGCGCACATGCTCGGCAATACCCAGGTCACGGCTTAGTTTTTCACAACCAGACCGCTCGCCACCATCGCCAACCATTAATAGCTTAGCGGGAATCTTCTCCAGCACTTTTGCAAATATCTTTATAACATCTTCGGTACGCTTAACTTTCCTGAAGTTAGAGGTATGTACCAGCACTTTTTCGCCATTAGGGGCAATCGCTTTTTTAAAGTGATCTTTATGCTTTAAGTTAAAGCGGGTTAAGTCAATAAAGTTGGGAATAACTTTAATGTCTTTCTCAATTTTAAAATACTTATAGGTGTCTTGTTTTAGATGTTCAGATACAGCAGTTACCCCGTCAGATTTATTGATGGAGAAAGTTACTACCGGTTTATAGGTTCTATCCTGCCCTACCAGGGTAATATCGGTACCATGCAGCGTAGTTATTACCGGTATGCTAATGCCATAGGTTAACAATATTTGCTTAGCCATGAACGCGGCCGAGGCATGTGGTATAGCGTAATGCACATGCAGTACGTCAAGTTTCTCGAACCGTACAACATCAACCAGCCTGCTTGCTAATGCAAGCTCATAGGGAGGATAATCAAACAGTGGATAGTTAGATACGGCTACCTCATGATAAAAAAGGTTTTCAGAAAAGAAATCAAGCCGGGCCGGCTGATTATAGGTAACAAAATGAACCTGATGCCCACGATCTGCAAGGGCTTTACCTAATTCTGTGGCAACCACCCCGCTTCCGCCAAAGGTAGGGTAACAAACTATTCCTATTTTCATTTTTTCGTAATACGCTTAAACTGCTACCAATGTTAATTAATTGAACACCGATAAAAGCATGCAAGTTTAACAGCAATTTATTGTAAAAGTGTTACCCGTATGTAAAATGATTTACTTAGATAAAAATGGGAAGATAAAGACAAAAAAAAGATAAGGACACTAAAAAAGTGAAAGAGGGAAGATAAAGACAAAAGACAGATAAAACCAATGCCAATAACAGCAGCCTAATTTGCCCCGGCTATTAATTTAATCAAAGATGAATCGATGATGTTATGAAGCGCGTGAAGCGTAGGGCTGGTTTTAGGCGTTTGTTGTAAATCATAACTGTAAATGATATGATGAGCACCCAAAACTTTTAACAAACTATCAGCTCTAATGCTTTCAGATTCTTTGTAGATGCAAATTTTTATGTTTTTATAAAAAGCATTTGTTTGCAAACGGCGCAAAACTTTTTCCAGATTGCTGCCCATATGTGCATAATCAAAAAAGATTACATCAGGCTTAAGCTCATGAATGTTGGGGAAAATTGTTGTTGCAGCAGATACATGCTTAACATTGTCATATCCGGCCAATAACTGGTCAGGAAAGGCTTCTGGCGCCACTAAAAGCACCTTTTTAGATCGGGTACGTATCATGTTCAAAAGAATTAGGGACGTAAAAGTAAACTGTAAGTTTTACTTTAACAACTTCTTATACGAGCATGAATCACATTAAGTTACGGTTAATTAACAGGTTTATTTTTTAGTGCTATCGCTGCTGCCATGGCCGGCCGGATCGGCGTTACCTTTATAGGTTGTATCCTTTTTTGCTGAATCGCTTTTCATTGTCTCAGCATCTTTCCCTGTACCTGCCTTTGAACTGGTATCTGCTGTGCCGCCAAGTGTTGCCTTGTTTCTGCTGCCATCGCAGGCTGCAAGAGAACCGGTTAATAATATTATTGCTGCAAAATATTTAAAAGCCTTCATGGGTTTATGTTTTTGGTATTTAATATTAACAGGACGGTAAATTAAATGTTTGCATAAAACAAAACAGCAAGCTTTATGGATATAAGCTTGCTGTTTAATTTATTCTTTGTTCTTATTATTTAATCTCGAAGATGGCCTGTATCTGGAAACTCAGCTTTATCTTTTTAAAGTCGATGTCAGACTCGGGCACTGCTACTTCGTTAAGAGAAGCTTTAGCCATGTACATCATGTTCCTTGGCGCCGGAAAACTGCTGTTATCATTCTCAACAATGTTTATTACTCCCCCCAGTTTATCACCTAAACCATTCACTAAAAATGCGGCCTTGTCTCTTGCAGCCAATAAGGCTTTTAGTTTAAGGTCGTTCTTTAACGAATTGATTTTTGAATAATCATAACTATCGATATTGGTTGACTGGATACCTTTAGCATCAACCTTACTCAATATCTGATCAAACTTGTTCAGATCGCGAAACTTAATGCCGTATTGTTTGCTCGCCAAAAAATCGGGGTTTTTCTTTTTCTCTGTAGCATAGTTCCATGACGATAAATTGTTCACTGTAAAATCTTCTTTGGCAATGCCTGCTTCGGCAACCGCTTTCTCAAGTTGGTTTTCTAACTGACTGATAGTAACCTTATTCTTACCGTTTAAATATTCCTTTAATGATATGGTAACATTTATAATATCGGGGGTAACTTCCTGCTCGGCTATACCGGTAACTTCAATTTTACGGCGCAGATCA
>JAQBNY010000140.1 GCA_028288315.1 Mucilaginibacter sp. | reverse complement strand
TTGGTATTTTACCCAATGCCATTCTTGCAGAAATTGCCCAGGATGATGCTAAACGCACCGGCGAAAATCGCGAAGGGATGTTTTTCGCTGTGAAATATTTGTTTGTAAAATTAGGACAAACATTGGGTATAGCCTTATTTGCCTTCCTTACCGTGTATGGTAAAGACCCCGGCAATGATTCCGGCTTAAGACTTAATGGCATTTGTGGTTGTGTACTTTGCCTGTTAGCTCTTGTTGTCTTCACCCGATTTAGGGAAAAAGAAGCACAAGCAAGGTAATTATAAGATGCTATTCGGTTACGGTATTTATAAAACGTTCAACCACATAGGTAGATAACTGCCCTCCCGGGCCATTAATATTATAATCAAACCCGTGGGTGGCCCATGGCAGCTTAAGCAAATAATGCTTTATATTATTTTGCTGCAGCTTCTCATTTAACTTGCGGCTATGTATAGGCGATACCAGCACATCATTATCACCATGTATAATGAGCGTGGGTACAGTTTGTTTATTTACAAACTCAATGGGCGAACTATCCACATATTTCTGAGGCATATCATCATAAGCACCGCCAATATAATTGCGCATTACCAGTCGCGAATCCATAATCAAGGGGCTTGATGGTACTGAATATCCCCAAACCATATCTGCCGGGCCATAAAAATCTACAACACCCTTTAAGCCCGGTTCCGGGTGAGTATAGGCACAAAGCAGCGCTATTTGTGCGCCTGCTGAACGGCCTAATAAAACAAAGTTATTGGTATCTATCTGCAGCTCATCAGCATGTTTTTTGAGATGGGCAAACACCTCATGAATATCTTCAACGGGCACAGGTGTTTTATATTTAGGTGCCATACGATAATTAATAGCGGCTACATTATACCCTGCTGTTGCCAGGTAGCTATTGAGTTCGGGTAATTGTTTGCTATTGCCACTACTCCATGAACCACCATGCACTACAATAATACATGGCCTTTTACCATCAATAACCGCGGGATAAAAATCTAAACTAAGCGGGGTATTTTTATCCGTATTATAAGCGAATGTTTTATATTCAACTACCGGATTTCTTTTAAACAGTCTTAAAAAACTAAAAGGCTTTTGGGTACTATCACCATTAACACTGGCACTCCCGGCACCAAAAGCAGCAACAATGTTTTGTTTTAATGTTGATGCTATTATGTATGATCTAATAATAGGAGATAAAAATAATACCAAAGCCAGCACACCAAATATATTTGATGCCATTTGGTATTTATGCAGCCAAATACCGGTTACAAGTAAAATGACAACTATGCCCATAAATATTAACGGAAACTCGGTTACCGCAATAGCTAACAGCCAAAGGTAATAAGCAGGTGCTTTAAATACAGTTAATAACGAGATCAAGAACAAAAGTACAAGGAGAATCAGTCTTATCATGTGTGAGTATTTGGATACAACTTTGGCTTATTTTTTAATCCGTTTAATCGTTCACTGTTAATTGAGTTGTGCATGTAAATGTATAGCTTTACTCGGCTATTGTAATCCCTGTATGAAAAAGCTTAAGCAAATTGTAAACGACGTAAAATCCCTTATAGCAGAATCAGCCTCACCTGCCCAGCTTACCGATATTCTTTGGCAATTGATATGCTATCCACCAAAAATGCCTTTGAGGTTGCAACAGGAGCAGCTTTTAAGCGAGGCGGAAAAGTTTATCGTAACAGTTTTTGATGAATACTTCACCAAAAAAGATTTACAGATAAACGGTTTTAAATGGGGCAACGGTAAATACAGGGTTTTAATTACGCATGGCTGGGGATCAAAAGCGGCTGATTTTACTGAAATAATAACCGCCTTGCGAGAAAACAAAGACCTGGAGATAATAGCATTTGATGCGCCGGCCAGCGGCAGTTCGGAAGGTGAGCTATCTAACCTTTTGTTATTTGTTAAAGCAGCTAAAGCCGTCATTCAAAAAACAGGAGTGCCAAATGTTGTTATTGGCCATTCCTTTGGTTCAATAGCAAATGTAATGGCCTTGAATGAGCTGAATATTATTCCTTCATTGTTAATAAGTCTTACTCCTTTTATATTATTACAGGAGAACTTTATAAAAACTATGACTGCAGCAGGAGTTCCGGCAAATGCACAGGAGGCTTTTTTGCAAGATTTTAATGATCACTATGGTGTACCGGCATCTTATTATAATATGCCTGATATGTATAAGTTTGATGGTCAGCTTAATCACTGGCTGGCTTATGATGAGCACGACATGATATTACCCTACAGCTACCTCAAAGATTTCCTTGCTTCGCACCCTATTATCCGCAGCCATAATTATGATAACGCCGGGCACGAGCGCATTATTAAATCGGCACAGGTAATTAGTGATTTGGTTGTAGAAGTAAATAAAGCGGCGGCTAATTAATATATTAAAATGGACCAAACTACCTACGACGATCATATTTTTGAAAAAGAGATATATGCTGATAAAGCAATACGGGGGCGCGAATTTCAAAGCTGTACGTTCCGTAACTGCGATTTTTCAAACAGTACTTTTGCCGGTAATAAATTTTTGGATTGCACTTTTGATGGTTGTAATCTATCAATGATAAAGCTGGATCAATCTACCTTGAACGATGTGGTTTTTAAAAATTGCAAAGTACTTGGAGTAAATTTTAGTAAATGCACCGACTTCCTTTTTAGTGTTGCATTTGACAATTGCATACTGGATTACTCATCCTTTATGGGTAAAAAAATGGTGAAAACTAAATTTAGCAAGTCTACATTAAAAGAGGTTAGTTTCTCTCAAGCTGTTCTTACCGGGTCTACATTTAATGAAACAGACCTTACCAATGCAATATTTAACAGAACCGATCTGAGTACTGTCAACTTTGTTACTGCCTATAATTACGATATTGACCCGGAGATAAACAATCTAAAAAAAGCCATCTTCTCATCACATGGTTTAGAAGGGCTACTCACGAAACATCAGATAAAAGTAGTGTAAGTGCTCTCTGTTCCCCCACTGCCACTCGGCTCCAGCCGAGTACAATTATTATAAGGCCTTTGGTCGCAGTACGATAAGAAAATCAGCCCACAAAAAAAAGCCGGGCATCTTTCAATGTCCGGCTTGTAATATGTTTCGGTAAGTTATACCAGGTTCTGTTTAATATAAGCGTAGCTTTTTGTAATGCTATCAAACGGATCGCCAGGGCAAACATCCTGTTCGTTAAAGAAATATTGCATACCGGCTGTGCCTGCGTGTTTAAATATTTCTTTGAAAGGAATAACACCATTACCAACTTCGGTAAACATTTGTTTTGGTGTGTTATCCATATCCTTTACGTGCCATAGCGGGAAACGACCAGGGTAGCGGTTAAACATGGCAATCGGATCTTGCTTGGCTTTATACATCCAATAAATATCCATTTCCATTTTAACCAGTTTTGGATCGGTAAAATTCAGCAATGCTTCGTACGGCAGCTTACCGTCTTGCTTAATAAATTCAAAATCGTGATTGTGATAACAAAGCTGTATACCTGCTTTTTTACATATTTCGCCGGCTTTATTCATTTTATCAGCTACTTGCTTATAATGCGTGATTGTGCCGCGTTCACTGTCTGCCAGGTAGGCTAAAACCATGTATTTTACGCCAACAGCCGCAGCATCATCAACTGCTTTTTGCCAATCATTACTTAAGGTTCCTTTAGCATTCGGCATTCCCTCACCCAGTGAATAGTGGGAGCTTGGCATAATAAGCCCGTTATCTTTTAAAACCTTAGCATATTCGGCCGGTTCCATACCATAAAACTTTTCGCTGCCGGTGTAGGTAGCGCCCTCTACAGAGTTAAAACCAACTTGTGCCACCTTTGCAAGTGTAGCAACAGGATCTTTTGCCATAGCATCGCGCACGGTATAAAGCTGTACGCCAATATATTTTTTGTTACGTGCAAATAAATGAGGTGCTACTAATAGCCCTGCAGAAAGCATGGATGTGGTTTTCAGGAACGAACGTCTTGATGTCATTATCTGGTTATTTTAGTTTGGTTTGTGTAAAAGTAACGCATTGACTAATACAAACAAATAGACCACAATAATTTTACAAGGTTTAATTTGCAGCAGGCCTTGGCTTGTTTCCTTTATAACGGTTAGGCTTGCGGCGCTGGTCGTTCCTTGCTCCCCCGTGAGGCTGCTCATGTCTAACCTGCTCAATACCTTTCAGCTCTTCTGGAAGTTCCTTTAGGTTTATCGGCTTATCAATTAGCTGTTCAATGCTCTTTAACCTTTTCAGGTCCCGGTCGTTTACAAAAGTTATAGCCGTACCCGTTGTTGCAGCACGTGCAGTACGGCCAATACGGTGTACATAATCTTCAGGATCGCCGGGTACATCATAATTCACTACCAGGTCAATACCTTCTACGTCAATACCTCTTGATAAAGCATCCGTACCAATAATAACAGGAAGCTTTTTATTTTTAAAACGAAGTAGAATTTCTTCCCGCTCGCCTTGTTGCAAATCGGAATGGAAAGCAGCTGCATCTATATGGGCGTGCTTTAATTCTTTATATAACGATTTTACAATCTCCTTACGGGATGCAAAAATGATAGAGCTTGCATAAGCGCTATCTTTTAAAAGCATTTTTAGTAACGGTGTTTTCTGCTGATCGTGCAAACGATATATCTGTTGATCAATACCGGCTGCAGGTTGTGATATGGCAATGTTTATCTGCTGCGGATCTGTAAGAATATTTTTAGCCAGCGTACGTATCCTTCCCGGCATAGTAGCCGAAAATAATAGCGTTTGCCTTTTTTTAGGCAAATAACCTACAATACGCATAATATCGTCAAAGAAACCCATATCAAGCATACGGTCAGCTTCATCAAGTACCAAATGAGTAATATCATTAAACTTTAAAACACCCGATGTTAAGTGGGCTATCAGTCTGCCCGGGGTAGCTATAATAATGTTTACATTATTTACTATGCCGCGTCGCTGCTGCTCATAGGCCATACCATCGCCACCGCCAAAAACAGCTTGCGAACTTATCCCGGTAAAGTATGCCAAACCTTCTACCTGTTGGTCTATTTGTTGGGCAAGCTCTCGCGTTGGGGCAAGTACTAAAGCAGTAGTTTGGTGCTTATGAGTGTTACTAATATGGTTTAAAACCGGCAGCAGGTATGAGGCTGTTTTACCGGTGCCTGTTTGCGCGCAGGCTATAAGGTCGTCGCCATTTAAAATAACCGGGATGGCCATTTGTTGTATGGGAGTTGGGGTGGTGTACCCCATGCTTAAAACGCCTTCGAGTAATTGTTCGTTAA
>JAQBNY010000250.1 GCA_028288315.1 Mucilaginibacter sp. | reverse complement strand
CCCTGCGGATGATGGGCGATATTCAGCAGTATTTTATTAATGAAAAGGTGCGGAACTTTTATTCGGTATCTATATCTGGTTACCATATTGCCGAAGCCGGTGCAAATCCTATTACACAGTTGGCCTTTACCTTAAGCAATGGCTTTACTTATGTAGAGTATTATTTAAGCAGAGGGATGAATATTGATGATTTCGCGCCAAATCTTTCCTTCTTCTTCAGTAACGGTATCGACCCCGAATATTCGGTTATAGGGCGCGTAGCCAGGCGCATATGGGCCCAAGCTATAAAGAACAAGTACAAGGGAAATGATCGCTCACAGAAGCTTAAATACCATATACAAACCAGCGGGCGCTCGTTACACGCGCAGGAGATAGACTTTAACGATATTCGCACCACCCTGCAGGCTTTGTATGCCATTTATGATAACTGCAACTCGCTGCATACCAATGCTTACGATGAAGCAATTACCACGCCTACAGAGGAATCGGTACGCAGGGCGATGGCCATACAGCTCATTATTAACCGGGAATTGGGTTTAGCTAAAAATGAAAACCCTATACAGGGAGCCTTCATTATTGAAGAGTTAACCGACCTGGTTGAGGAAGCTGTACTTGCTGAATTTAAGGCCATAAACGATCGTGGGGGAGTATTGGGTGCAATGGAAACCATGTATCAGCGCAGCAAAATTCAGGAAGAATCGCTTTACTACGAAACCCTAAAACATACCGGCGAATATCCTATTATTGGTGTAAATACTTTCCTGAATAAGAAGGGTTCGCCCACCATTATACCATCAGAAGTGATACGGGCAACTGAGGAAGAAAAGCAGTTCCAGATAGCGGCCCTGCACTTGTTTCAGCAGCGTAATGCTGATCACGCACCGGCACTGTTAAAAGAACTCCAATTAAAAGCCATTGCCGGCGATAATATCTTTGAGAGCCTTATGCAGGCTTGTAAGTATTGCAGTTTAGGGCAAATAAGTAATGCATTGTATGCAGTAGGCGGGCAGTACAGGAGGAATATGTAATGTATAGTAGGAAAATCAATAAATAATAATTATTTCATCATCGATTTTAAATAAAAAGGGTTACTGCTTAGTAGTAACCCTTTTTATATTTCAAAAACTGTTGAGCGTTTACCTCAAAGTATATTATTCAATCACGCTAACTTTAAGCATGTTGGTTTTGCCTTGTTTAACAATTGGCACAGCTGCAGTATTAATTACAACATCACCAGAACTAAGCAGGCCTTCAGATTTTAGAATATTATTAACATCAGCAATAGTTTGGTCAGTGCTTTCAGCCTTATCATAATAGAAAGCCCTAACACCCCAAACAAGGCTAAGCGCGTTTAATAATTGCCTGTTTGATGTAAATATATAAGTACCAGCTTTTGGCCTGTAGCTTGATATTTCAAAAGCAGTGTATCCGCTAACTGTCATGCTAACAATGCCTTTTGCATTGGTGTGCTCTGCTAAGTAAACAGCCGAACCGCAAAGTGCATCGCTTAAGTAACCTAAAGATGAAGCATCTTTATTCTCTGCTTTTGTTGCATTGAACGGATAGCCAAGGTCCTCAACGTTACGAACAATTTTAGCCATTGTTTCAATAACTATAACCGGGAACTCACCAACTGAAGTTTCGCCGCTTAGCATCACTGCATCAGCGCCATCCAGTACAGAGTTTGCAACGTCATTCACTTCCGCACGTGTTGGGCGTGGGGTAGTAATCATTGATTCGAGCATTTGGGTAGCAACAATAACCGGTTTTGATGCATCACGGCATTTACGGGCTATCATTTTTTGCAATAATGGCACCTCTTCTAATGGCATTTCAACACCAAGGTCGCCACGGGCAATCATTACACCATCAGTAGCAGCAATTATTTCGTCAATATTATCAATAGCTTCAGGCTTTTCAACCTTAGCAATAACACGGGCGGCTTTACCACTTTCGCGGATAATACGTTTAAGATCTATTATATCCTGGCCGGTACGTACAAATGAAAGGCCTATCCAATCTACATCCCACTCCAGAGCATATTGCAGGTTCTCCAAATCATCGGGAGTTAAGCTTGGGATAGATACTTTGGTATTTGGCAGGTTAACACCTTTACGTGATGTTAATATACCACCATGTATCACCTCGCAAATTACTGTATCCTTACGGTTGGTTTCAATAACCTTTAACTGAAGTTTACCATCATCAAGCAAAATAATTTCATTTGCCTGTACATCCTGCGGAAAAGTTTCGTAAGTAATGTAAATCTGGTTATCATCACCAATACATTCGTGAGTAGTAATATTAATGCGGCTGCCATTAATTAAATGGATACCACCATCTTTTACTAAACCAATACGAATTTTAGGTCCCTGTAAATCGGCAAGAATACCAACATTTGTTTTGTATTCTGAGTTTATCTCACGGATAAGGTCAATAAATTTCTTGTGATCTTCGGGTTTTCCGTGCGAAAAGTTTAATCGGCACACGTTTAATCCGGCTCTTATCATGGCTAATAAAACATCTTTTTTAGCGGATGCCGGTCCCATTGTGGCAACAATCTTGGTACGATTATAGTAAAATTTCATATTATCAGGTTAAATCTGGCTATATATGTATATAATAATGTGTATTAATT
>JAQBNY010000246.1 GCA_028288315.1 Mucilaginibacter sp. | reverse complement strand
AAGATAAAAGGTGCAGTTAAAGTAGCACCTATTGCCCTGATTTTATTATCCTGCTTATACTTTATCCCATCTGCCTATGGCGGCAAGTTAACGGCTGGTTTTACACCCGAATTTATGGGCCGGCAGGATGGCAACTTGGGCCTGCGAAGTAAGTACGGATTAAAAATTCATACCATTGTGATAAGCGATGCGGTGATGTATAAGGCGGCGCAGGAAAAAGAATTGGATGTAATAAGCGGCTATTCAACTGATGGGCGACTAAAAGCCTACAATCTGGTAGTATTGGATGACGACAAAAAGATCTTCCCACCCTACTATGCGGCACCAATAGTTCGTACGGATGCGCTGGACAAATTCCCTGAGCTGGAAAAAACGCTTAACCTGTTATCGGGCACTATTACAGATTCTGTTATGACGGAACTTAATTACAAAACCGATTACCTGCATCAAACACCCGAGCGGGTAGCTAAAGATTTTCTGGTAGCCAAAAAACTTTGGAAGCCCGAGCGTGGCGGAAATGAAGGAATAGTACGTATAGGCTCAAAAATATTTGGTGAGCAATACATTTTGGCAAGCATATATAGCATGCTTATAAAAGGCTACACAAATTATGATGTAACTACCAAAACAGGCTTGGGTGGCACCAAAATTGTTTTTGATGCTATGACAAATAATCAAATAGATGTTTATCCGGAATACACAGGCACAGGCTTGCTGGCCATCTTGCAGGCCCCGGCTAAAACGGTTAATGCATTACAGGCGAGTAAGGACAGTACTTATAATTATGTACAAAAGGAGTTTTTAAAACGATATAATATTAAATGGTTAAAACCAATTGGATTTAATAATGCGTATGCATTAATGATGCGCGAAAAACAAGCAAAAGAGCTTAACATTAAAACAATTTCAAACCTCAAACGATATTTGGAAAGCAAGTAATACTCATGGATATAGCTGATTGTTATAAAAAAGTACGCCGCCGTACCGAAGAGATATGCAGCCACCTGCAAACAGAAGATTATGTTGTGCAGCCTGTGGTGGATGTTAGTCCGCCTAAGTGGCATATTGGGCACGTTACCTGGTTTTTTGAAACTTTTATCCTGAAGCCATACTTTATGGGTTACCAGGAGTACAACCCCGATTATAATTATGTATTTAACAGCTATTATGAAACGGTAGGTAACCGCGTTATCCGTACAGACAGGGGTAATTTAAGCAGACCAACGGTAATTGAAATATACTCATACCGTAAGTACGTTGATGATGCAATGGAAAGTTTCCTAACATGCGGAGCATTGAGCAACGAAGTAAAAGAACTAATGATATTAGGCTTTAACCACGAGGAGCAGCACCAGGAACTTTTACTAACCGATATCAAATATATATTAGGCAACAATCCTCTATTTCCTGCTTATTCGCATGATTATATATCGCCAAAGGCAGATGTGATAGAAAATGCAAGGTTCATCAAAATAAACGAAGGCGTTTATGAAGTTGGCTTTAAAGGTGAGGACTTTTGCTTTGATAATGAGCTTAACCGCCACAAAGTTTACCTTAACGCTTTTGAGATAAGCCCCAATTTGGTTACCAATGCCGAATACCTGGAGTTTATTAACGCCGGCGGTTATCACGATTTTCGCCACTGGCATGCTGCCGGTTGGGATTGGGTGAACACTAATAACGTAGAAGCCCCCATGTACTGGCATAATATAGATGACAAATGGTTTAATTACACCTACCACGGCTTGCAGCCCGTAAACATGCATGAGCCGGTAACGCATATTAGCTATTACGAAGCGTATGCCTATGCCTCGTGGAAGGGGCTGCGCCTGCCCACCGAGTTTGAGTGGGAAACCGCTGCAATACAATTTAAATGGGGGCAACGTTGGGAATGGACAGAAAGCGCTTACCTGCCATACCCGGGGTTTGCAAAAGCACCCGGCGCAATTGGCGAGTATAACGGCAAATTTATGGTTGGCCAAAAGGTGCTCCGCGGGGCATCAGAAGTAACCTCGCCAAATCACAGCCGTGTCACATATCGCAACTTTTTTCAACCTGAATTGCGCTGGCAATTTACTGGCATACGTCTTGCTAAGTAACATAACAATATAATACCTATGGAGCACACCACCACAGCAACACAACAAGGTACTTCAACTAAGTCGCAGGCACTTACAAATAATCAGTTTTATACTGATGTTATTGCCGGACTAACCTCCAGCCCAAAGCGTTTAAATTCAAAATACTTTTATGATGCTGTTGGCGATAAGTTATTTCAGGACCTGATGAACAGCCCTGAATATTATCCAACCGACTGTGAGATGGAAATATTCACCAGCTATACTGCCGAACTGGCCAAGGAAATAACTGCCGATGGTGATGCGTTTGACCTGATAGAATTAGGTGCCGGCGATGCTTCTAAATCATCCCACTTGCTTGGCTATTTGATAGATAAAAAAGCCAATTTTACCTATCTTCCTATAGATATTTCTGCCAATGTAATTTCATATTTGAACGTTACACTCCCGGTTACTTTACCAGGTATAAAGATCACCGGCCTGCAGGGCGAGTATTTTGACATGCTTAAAAAGGCGGCGTCTATCTCTAATAACCGCAAAGTTGTCATGTTTCTGGGGTCAAACGTTGGTAATATGCCGGTTGCCGAAGCTGAAGTATTTTGCAGGGAACTTCGTAATAATCTTTCACCGGGCGATATGGTATTGGTAGGTGTCGATTTAAAAAAGAACCCTAAAACCGTACTGGCTGCATATAACGACAAGGGCGGTATCACCAAAAAATTCAACCTGAATTTATTGGAGCGCATTAACCGCGAACTACAAGGTAATTTCAATATCAGCCAGTTTGACCACTATGCTACTTATGATCCGGAAAGCGGTGCATGTAAAAGTTATCTGATAAGCCTTATAAATCAGCAGATTAAAATTGGCGAGGAAAATATTTCTTTTAAGAAGGATGAATACATCTACATGGAGATTTCCCAAAAATATACAGTTGAGCAAATCAACAACATGGCCAAAGTTGCCGGCTTTAAACCTTTGAACCAGGTGTTTGATAGCAAGAAATGGTTTGTTGATGCCATTTGGATTGCAGTTTGATTTCGGTTAACGGGTAGCTCCTACGGAGCATAGGATTATTCCTCGTTTCCTACAAAGCGGTAGCCACGATGGGGCATTTAAAATACTAACGAATACTCTTGTGCTGTAAGCGCACAACAGCTTTGTAAAAATCAGTTTTATTTCAACTGCATATCGTAGGTAAGCATCCTTCATAGAAATCTTTATTCTCTTTTTACAAATCAGTATTAATACTAACGAATACTTTGTGTGCCGTAGGTACACCCGCTTTGTAGGAATCAATTTATTTACCTGCGTGCCGTAGGTACGCTTCCTTTGCGTTTATGTATTAAATCCTTTCTTTTTCTTACATAATATAATTAAACCTATATTTATTAAAAAAATAAACCCTAATGACTGCATCATCTTTACTTCTTTTCGTACTAGGATTTTTTGTCCTGATCGTTATATTTTCCTCATTTGTAACAGTTAAGCAAGGTACAATTGCCGTAATTACCGTTTTTGGTAAATACCGCCGCATCCTTACACCGGGATTAAACTTCAAGATTCCGTTAATTGAAAACATCTATTCCAAAATATCAATCCAAAACCGCTCTGTAGAGCTGGAGTTTCAGGCAGTAACGTTTGACCAGGCCAATGTTTACTTTAAAGCCATGCTGCTGTATTCTGTATTAGATCAGTCGGAAGAAGCTATTAAGAATGTGGCCTTTAAGTTTGTTGATGAACGTAACCTGATGCAGGCTTTAATACGTACGGTAGAGGGTTCTATCCGGGCATTTGTAGCAACCAAGCGCCAAAGCGAAGTACTGATATTACGCCGTGATATTGTAGAGCATGTAAAAGAACAGTTAGATACCATACTGGAAGGCTGGGGCTATCACTTACAGGATCTGCAACTAAACGATATTACCTTTGATGATGTGATCATGAAATCAATGAGCCAGGTAGTGGCATCTAACAACCTTAAAGCCGCCGCAGAAAACGAAGGCCAGGCGCTATTGATCACAAAAACAAAGGCTGCCGAAGCTGATGGTAATGCCATAAAAATATCTGCCGAGGCCGAGCGCCAGGCCGCACAATTACGCGGACAAGGTATTGCATTGTTCCGCGAGGAGGTGGCCAAGGGTATGACCATGGCTGCAAAAGAAATGCAGGGTGCCAAAATGGATACCTCGGTTATACTATTTACCATGTGGACAGAGTCTATAAAACACTTTGCAGAGAACTCAAAAGGCAACGTAATTTTCCTGGATGGCTCAACAGAGGGTATGCAGCGCACCATGAAAGAAATGATGAGCTTAAACCTTTTACAGGTAGATCAAGTCAAAAAGTAAAATATTTACTTACACTTGATTTCATGATGTTAAAATTTTTAAGGGCGGCATGTGCTTGCACTTTGCTGCTTATTGTTGCGTATACAGCATCTACGCAACCATTCAGGCAGCTAACCGTTGATGATTTCAGGAGCACACCTTTGGCAAACCGCCGTGGTGTGATTGCTTATACCAATTGCAGCATCAACTTTAGCTACCAGGCATCAACAAGCAATAATGCATACCGCCTAAATTTTAATGTAAACCTAACCATGAACCGTGACCGTTCATGGATAGACCGCTCGCGGATTACCTCAAAAGAATTGTTGACAGAAATATTAAAACACGAGCAGGGCCATTACAATATTGCCTATTTGGAGCAGCAGGAAGTACTAAGGACTGTAACCCGCACCCGTTTTACATCAAACTACAGGCAGGAGGCAATGGACATTTTTAACCGTATTGATGCCAAGTACAAGCAATTGAACATTGATTATGATGAGGATACCCAGCACATGCAGAACCGCCAGCAACAACGCAGCTGGGATATTTATTTCAATAAAAGATTAGAGTACATGCCGCCGGAAAACGCAAGTTTATAGTATATTTATTTTAATTCTGCCAGTACAAATCAAACTTGCACATCTAAACATTATTCCTGTAATTTGAGCCTTTATGTCTGCCCGTAATAAACTTTACTTTGCCTCAGATTTTCATTTAGGCGCCATTAGCTATGCTTCTTCACGTGAGCGCGAAGACCGAATTGTACGCTGGCTGGATACAATAAAAGATGATGCTGCCGAACTTTTTCTAATGGGTGACACCTTTGATTTTTGGTTTGAATACAATACAGTTGTTCCAAAAGGTTATATCCGTTTCTTAGGCAAGCTGGCACAATTGGCAGACGCCGGCACTAAGCTTTATTTTTTTAAAGGCAACCACGATATGTGGATGTTTGACTATTTTAAAAATGAGCTTAACGCTACTATTATTACTAATGAACTGGAAATTGAGCGCGGTGGTAAAAAGTTTTTTCTGCACCACGGCGACGGACTGGGCCCTGGTGATACTAGTTATAAAATATTAAAAAAGATATTTCGCAGTTCAATTTGCCAGTGGCTTTTTGCCCGCATCCACCCAAACTTAGGGGTAGGTATAGCCAACATATGGTCAAGGCAGAGCCGCATTGAGGGCGGGCGTACAGAACATTTAAGAGTTCACCAACACGAATGGTTGGTTAGTTATTCTAAAGAATTATTAAAAACTAAGCACTACAATTACCTGATATTTGGACACAGGCATTTACCACTTGATATTAAACTATCAGACAATAGCCGCTATATAAACCTGGGCGAATGGGTAAATTATAATACCTATGCCGTTTTTAATGGCGAAAACTTAGACCTTAAGTATTTTGAAAAGGTTGAAAAACCTATTACTTCGCTATAAATCTCTTTACAATTCGCTGAATTTATTATATGCCTTAAATTGCGTATTTTTGCATGTTTTTATAAGTTGTTGTCTTGTAGCAAAAAACCAAGCCTAATTGAGTGGAATACCTCTGTTTAGGTTGTGTAATGGCACAAAGCTTGTAATAAAAGCGGGGCTATAGTAACCTATAACCACTGTAATTGATTTTCAAATAAGAAGATGTTAGAGAAATTAGAATTAATATTTCAACGCTGGAAAACCGTAGAAGGCGAATTAAGCAGCCCTGATGCCATGGCTGATATGAAGCGTTTTGCCCAGCTAAATAAAGAATATAAGGACCTTGCTAAAATTGTTGACCAGTATAATATATACCGCAACATTATGAGCAATATTGACACCAATAAAGAAATTTTATCTACCGAAAAGGATGAAGAGTTTCGCGAAATGGCAAAAATGGAGCTGGATGAACTGCTTGTAAAACAAGACGAAATAGAAGAAGTTATCCGTTTGATGCTGATTCCAAAGGATCCGGAAGATTCTAAAAATGCAATTATAGAAATACGTGGCGGTACCGGTGGCGACGAAGCGGCATTATTTGCTGGCGATATGTACCGCATGTACATGCGCTATTGCGAAAAACGCGGTTGGAAAACCGAACTGGTTGATTATACCGAAGGTACATCAGGCGGTTACAAGGAAATTGTTTTTAACGTAATGGCCGAAGACGCTTACGGTAATTTTAAATATGAATCTGGCGTGCACCGCGTACAGCGTGTACCTGATACCGAAACACAGGGCCGTGTACATACATCGGCTGCATCTGTAGTGGTATTGCCAGAGGTTGATGAATTTGATATTGATCTGCAGGTAAGTGATATCCGTAAGGATTTGTTTTGCGCATCAGGCCCGGGCGGTCAGTCGGTAAATACTACCTATTCTGCCGTGCGTTTAACGCACATCCCTACCGGTATTGTTGCCCAATGCCAGGATCAAAAATCGCAATTAAAGAACTATGATAAAGCATTAGGGGTATTACGCTCACGTGTTTACGAAATGGAGCTGCAAAAGCACCTTGAAGAAACATCTAAAAAGCGTAAAACCATGGTGGCCACAGGTGACAGATCAGCTAAAGTACGTACCTATAACTATCCGCAGGGCCGCTTAACTGAACACCGTATTGGTTTAACTATTTATAATTTAACCGGTGTTATGAACGGCGACCTTCAGGAAATTATGGAAGCCCTGCAGTTTGCAGAAAATGCCGAAAGGTTAAAAGAAGGTACTGCAGCTTAATGTTTAAAGTCTTTCAATAATGCAAAAGGCACCCAAATGGGTGCCTTTTGCATTATTAGGAATTTCCTTTTCATGTTAATTTCATATTACCCAACTATTTTTGGTATAATATAGTTACACTCGCATACCATAATACGTATAGTATGTGTACACTATTGTAACTGTATAATTTTTATACCTATGATGGCAGTAAAGAAGTTAACGGGAAATTCAATCATATTAGGGCGTGAAACACGTTTAATGGGTAACCGGTTCGAGATTAGTTTGGTTGCCAATGATCCTGTTTGGGCAAATGAGCGAATTGATACCGCCATTAATGAAATTAACCGGGTTGAAAAGCTGTTAAGCACACTTACCGAAGACAGTAAGATCAACGAGATTAACCGCAATGCGGGTATTAAACCGGTTTATATTGATGCAGAAATTTACAGGCTGATAGACCGCTCTCTTCAAATATCTGAACTTACTCACGGTACATTTGATATTAGCTATTCTACTTTGGCTACTAATGGTAAAACATCAAAAAATAAAGCATCTTTCACCAACTATAAAAATATTATATTGGATGCCGCCGCACAAACCGTGTTTTTAAAAAACAAAGGAATGCGCATAGGCTTTAGCGCCATTAGCAGAGGTTACGCTGCAGACAGGGCTAAATATATTTTACAAATGCAGGACGTTAGCAGCGGAGTTATTAACGCAGGCGGCGATTTACTAAGCTGGGGCCTGCAACCTGATAATACCCCCTGGACCATTGCTACAGCAGATCCACAGCAAGCCGGACAGCCTTATGCTAATATGAACATTAGCAACATGGCTGTAGCTACTTCTTTAAATGTTGACAAGAATAATACTACAGCTAATAAAAATACAAGCAACATTGATCCTGCAAACGGGTTCCAGGTTAGCGAAATAAAGAGCGTAAGTATTATTACACCTGGTGCAGAACTGGCCGATGCTATGGCAACACCTATTATTGCAATGGGTATAAATGCCGGCTTATATTTAATAAACAAGCTAAACCAAATGGCATGTATCATAGTTGATGATCATTCGCGGGTGTATACATCAAGAGATATTAACCTGGTGGCCTAAGGCCTGTTTTAACTTATTGTATTTTTAATTAATTTAGTTTCACTAAAATTTGGTGCACTTTTACTTTGTATTAATTATTTATAATATGGCCTGCAAATTATCTGATATTTGCACAAATAATTAAGCATATTCTTTTCTCCCTCTCAATGATAAAGTGGTTTTTGTATATTGTACTCTTAATGATATTCGTACCACGCTTGTCATCTGCTAATAATACTGGCTTTCACAACTTTTTTGGTGATAATATATCTCTGAATGCTAATTATTCGTTACAACGTGATACTGTTTCAACAAAAAACGCTAAGCACCAGACAGAAGAGGAAAAAAAGAAAATTAAGGAGATAGCCAAGGCTAAAAAATTGCCAAAGCCTGAAAAGGTTGAGGAGACAGATCATAAAAATACTAAGCCCAAAAGGCAACGCCGCCCTGATGGTTTAGAAAGGCCACCAGAAATACCAAGAAGAAACAACAATTAATATGGTTAAAACAGAAATTAGTTATCAATGAGATACTTCGGCGCACTGCTTTTTATAATGCTCTGCAATGTACTTAACGCGGCCTCGTTTAACCCGGCACTTATTCCGTACAGGGATAGTTACGCAGTGGCAGATACTGGCGCTATTGTCAAAAAAAATTCA
This sequence comes from Mucilaginibacter sp., assembly GCA_028288315.1. GTDB lineage: Bacteria > Bacteroidota > Bacteroidia > Sphingobacteriales > Sphingobacteriaceae > Mucilaginibacter. The sequence goes on along the minus strand of JAQBNY010000246.1, from coordinate 2,659 downwards.
GCTTCTGCGGGTATAAGCTATGGTAGCGATGCACTCTTTTTTGGCCGTACAGGCCCTATTAAGTACCCTTTTATGGCTGCCGATATGATCTTGAACTATAAATCTGGCATTTTTGTATATGGCTCCGCTTTAAAGGTTTTGGGTTATAAGCAGGTGGTTGATGAGGTTGATGTTGGCGGTGGTTATTTTTATCGTTTATCTAAAAAATTCACCGGCACCATAAGTTATACCCGGTTCATATTTAATAATGAATCAGAGATCATAAAATCGGCATCATCAAACGATATTAATTTTAAAAACTCTTACGATTGGAAGTATCTTAAAACAAGCATCATAGCCGATTACCTGTTTGGCAAATCATATGACTTTTTTACAACCATAAGCAATTCGAAATACTTTGAAAGTAATTTTAGTGTTTTTGATGATAAGGATTATTTGTCTATCACCCCAACATTTAATATTATCCTGGGTACACAAAACTTTGTTCAACGATACTCTATAGATCATCAATATCAGTTGCAGGCTGATAATATTTACGTCCGCAATGAAAATGGAGAGCACGCCCGTTCAAATGCAATGTTTAACGTGCTTAACTATAGCTTTAAAGTGCCGTTAGCTTACAACCGGCCGCATTACACGTTAGAGGCTTCATGGAAATATTCTATGCCAGTAAATGTGGAGGGTACTTTAAAAAATCACCGGGAATCTTTCTTTAATTTTACGTTTTATTACGTTTTTTATTAACGCTTGAATGAATGTTTTAATTATAGAGGACGAAAAAGCCCTTGCTTATGAGATTGAGTTATTTTTATCAAAACATAATTTCATTTGCGAGGTATGCTTTAACGGCAAATCTGCATCAGAAAAAATAGCCGTAAATCTTTATGATTTTATCCTGCTTGATCTTGGCCTGCCAGATTATGAAGGCCTTGATTTACTAAAAGAGGCAAAAAAGAACAATCCCGAAGCAGCATGTATAATTCTTACCGCCCGTGCCGAAGTTAACGACAGGATTAAAGGATTAGACCTGGGTGCTGATGATTATCTGCCAAAACCATTTTCTCTCTTAGAACTGCAAAGCCGCATGCAGGCCATTACACGCAGAAAGTTTGGGCTTATAAATCATATTATTGAGCTGGATGGCTTTTTGATAAATCTTACCGACCGAAACATTGCATACCAAAATAGCGCCGTTAGCACCATCACTAAAAAGGAGTTTGACCTGATAGCTTACCTACTTTTACATAAGAACCGTACCCTAAGCCGGGGGCAGCTAAGCGAACATATTTGGGGCAGTATTATTAATGATGATTACGATTCAAACTTTATTGACGCGCATATAAAAAACATCCGTAAAAAATTAAGTGTATACGCCCCTGCAGACTGGCTTGAAACAGTACGCGGATTGGGTTATCGTATAAAAACAAACTTTTAAGTATTTGAAACTTAAAACCAAACTTACGCTGTTTAATGCCATATCAAAATTGGTTATTGTAACCCTTTTTGTGTTGCTGCTACCTTCTTTAATTAAAAACATTAATAAAAACTATACCGATAATCGTTTAGTAAAGCAAAAGAACAAGCTTTTACAAATTGTTAAAGAACGTGGCATTAAAACTTATATAGAGGATGGCGAAAGCTATGGCAGTTATCTGCCCCTAAAAGAAGAATATGTAAGTCTGGATACCGTTGAGAATGGCTCTTTTTTAGATACTATACAAGATGAGCAGCGCCTGGTTGAGCGGGATACAATAGATTATCGCATTTTGAGCCATACTTTTGTGGTAGGCAACAAAACATATTTACTGGAGATAGGTAAAAGCATTGATACCATTGGCGAAACCACCGGGCCATTACAAAACATTGCCCTTCAAGTATTGCTCGGCATGGTATTGCTCACTATTTTGGCCGATGTATTATATGCCAATTATATTTTAAAACCGCTTAGCCTTATTATTAAAACCAAGTTAATAGGCACTAAGTTCCCCGCCTTTACATCATATAAGCAGGTTAAAACCAGCACTTCCGATTTTCAGCATCTGGATCTCAGTATCTACCAGATGATAGAAACTATTGAAAAGGCTTTTCAAAAAGAGCGGGAATTTATCTCTAACGCGTCGCACGAGTTAATGACTCCTATATCCATATTGCAATCAAAAATTGAGAATATGTTTGAGCAGGAAGATATTGCCGACGAACTAAAAGTGCGTATGCTTGAAATGCAAAAGATATTGAATCGCTTAAAAAGCATTACCAAAACCCTCCTGCTAATATCACAGATAGAAAACGACCAATTTTTAAAAGAAGACAAAATATCTGTAGCCACATTATTACAGGATGTATATGACGAAATTTCTATACGCCTGCAGGAGAAAAATATTAGTTTAGAAATATTAATAACCGATGATGTAGAGTTAATAAATGTAAATAAGTTTTTGTTGTTTAACCTGCTGTTTAACCTGGTAAATAATGCCATTAAATATAACCGCCCCAATGGCACAATAAAAATAACGGGCGGGTTAGAAAAAGCTGGTTATAATATAAATATAGCCGATACCGGCATAGGAATAGACGCCGAACAACTACCTTATATTTTCCACAGGTTTAAAAAGATCCGTCAATCATTATTGCAGGATAGCTTTGGTCTTGGCTTGCCTAT